>JAJYVM010000188.1 GCA_021792015.1 Bacillota bacterium
GGGACGTCCGCTCCACGGTCGGAACCGCCACCGACGCCAACGCCATGCTGCGCATCCTCTTCAGCCGGCTCGGCCAGCCCCACGCCGGGCCGCCAAACGCGTTCTCGTTCAACGTGCCGTCGGTGCGGGGCAGCGGCGCGATCACCATCGAGCGTGGCGGCGGCGGCGGTAAGACCGAGGCAAGAACCTTCAGCCTCAGCGGCGGCATGTGCCCGCGCTGCGAGGGCCGGGGCACGGTCTCCGAGATCGATCTCACCCAGCTTTACGACGACGCCAGGTCCCTCGCCGAAGGCGCGATGACCGTCCCCGGCTATGTGGCGGGGGGCTGGAATTACCGGCTCTATGCGGCGTCGGGCTTCGTCGACCCGGACAAGCCCATCCGCGAGTACTCCGAGCAGGAGCTGCACGACTTCCTCCACCACGAGCCGGTCCGCATGAAGATCGCGGGCATCAACATGACCTATGAGGGACTGATCCCGCGGCTTCAGAAGTCGTTCTTCAACAAGGACCCGGAGTCGCTGCAGCCGCACATCCGGGCGTTCGTGGAGCGCGCGGCGACCTTCACCGCCTGTCCCGAGTGCGGGGGCACCCGCCTCAGCGCGGCGGCCCGGTCGTCGAAGATCAAGGGCATCAACATCGCCGAGGCCTGCGCGATGCAGATCAGCGACCTGGCCGCGTGGGTGCGGGGCCTGCAGGAGCCGTCGGTCGCGCCGCTGCTCGGCACGCTGCAGCAGACGCTCGACTCGTTCGTGGAGATCGGGCTCGGCTACCTCTCGCTCGACCGGCCCTCGGGCACGCTGTCGGGCGGCGAGGCGCAGCGGGTCAAGATGATCCGCCACGTCGGGTCCTCACCGCTGACCGACGTCACCTACGTCTTCGACGAGCCGAGCGCGGGCCTGCATCCCCACGACGTCCGGCGGATGAACGAGCTGCTGCTGCGGCTGCGGGACAGGGGCAACACCGTGCTGGTGGTGGAGCACGAGCCTGAGACGATCGCCATCGCCGACCACGTGGTCGATCTCGGTCCCGGGGCCGGTGCGGCCGGCGGCAGCATCTGCTTCGAGGGCAAGGTCGAGGGCCTGCGGAAGAGCGGCACCCTGACCGGCCGCCACCTGGACGACCGGGCCTCGCTGAGGTCTCGGGTGCGGAGGCCCGCCGGCGAGCTGGCGATCCGCGGCGCCAGGGCGCACAACCTGCGGGATGTCGACGTTGACATCCCGCTTGGGGTTCTCGTCGTGGTCACCGGCGTGGCCGGTTCCGGCAAGAGCTCGCTCATGCATTCGATCCCCGCCGGCGCCGGCGTGGTGTGGATCGACCAGGGCGAGATCCGCGGCTCGCGGCGGAGCAACCCGGCGACGTACACCGGTCTGCTCGACCCCATCCGCAATGCGTTCGCCAAGGCCAACGGCGTCAAGCCGGCCCTGTTCAGCGCGAACTCGGAGGGTGCCTGCCCCACCTGCAACGGCGCCGGCGTCGTCTACACGGAGCTCGGGTTCATGGCCACGGTGGCCAGCACCTGCGAGGAATGCGACGGGAAGGGGTTTCAGCCCTCGGTGCTCGGCTATCGCCTCGGCGGGCGCAATATCAGCGAGGTGCTCGCCATGTCGGTGACCGAGGCCCAGGCGTTCTTTGGCGCCGGTGAGGCGCGCACGCCGGCCGCCCGCGCCGTCCTCAACCGGCTGGCCGACGTCGGGCTCGGCTACCTCAGCCTCGGCCAGCCGCTCCCGACGCTATCCGGCGGCGAGCGGCAGCGGCTCAAGCTGGCGGGCCAAATGGCCGAGAAGGGCGACGTGTACATCCTCGATGAGCCGACCACCGGCCTGCACCTCGCGGACGTCGCGCAGCTGCTCGGCCTGCTCGACCGCCTCGTCGACTCGGGCAAGTCGGTCATCGTCATCGAGCACCACCTGGCGGTGATGGCGCACGCCGACTGGATCATCGACCTCGGCCCCGGCGCCGGCCACGATGGCGGCCGGATCGTCTTCGCGGGGACACCAGCCGACCTCGTGGCCGCCCGCTCCACGCTCACCGGCCAGCACCTCGCGGCCTACGTCGGGGACTGAGCGCCCGGGGGGCGGCGGCGGGCCGCTGCACACTGCCGCAGGCCACGGCCTCGCCGGTCCCTTCCTGCCGTCGATGGGGCAGGGATGAGGAAGGGGCCGGGGCCCGGTCGGGGTGCCCCCGAGGCGGCGGCGGCCGACGATCGCCGCGCCACGCTTGGGGGCAGAGGCCCGCACCTGATGGCCGAGGCCCCCACCAACCGGCAGCTCAGACCGGAAGCGCCCACCAGCGAAGGGTTGGGCGGGTGGCGGCGGCTGCGCGGCCCTGGTGGGAGAGACCCACGCCGGCTGCCAACGGGAGCCGGAAGCGCCCGCCGGTTCGCCGCTTCGGGGTTGGGTGGGGTTGGCAGCGGGCCACGCCAGCCGGGAGCGCAGGCGGAAGCGCCCGCCGATCCGGCGTCTTGCATTCGCGGAAGAGGATCGTGCCCGCCGCCCGCCGAAGGTCGCCCCCACCTCGTCCACAGGGGAAGTGCCTGCCGCCCATGTCGATTCCAGACTTCGCGCCACCGCGCGCCATCCCGGACGCGGCCCCGCCGGCTTCAGCCGATGGCGGCCGTGCCGGCGCCGGTCCCACCCCCGCGCTGCCACCGACCGGCCGCCAGGCGCTGCTCCGGCCGGCGCCCTCCCTCGCGGCGGGGGTCCGCGCCGGCGACCTGCGCCTTGCCGACCACCTGCCCCACCAGGCGTGGTCGCTTGCCGGCCTCCGGTCACGGTCCCAGGAGATCGGGCCGCAGGGCGGGCGGCGGATCGAGCCGGTGACCCGCCGACTGGCGGAGGATCTCGCCGCCGAGATGGCCGCCCGCGCCGGCCACAGCGACGGCATCGCGGCGGCAAGGGCCCTGGCCGAGCCCGACACCCTGACCGTGCTGGCGCTCCTGCCGGCCACGCCCCTGCTCGGCGCGCTGGGCGACGTGCTGGCCGCGCTTGGCGCCGTGGCCATGGCCCGCGAGGCCGCCGCCGCCCTCGGCCGCACCTGTGTCCCGCTGGTGCTGATCGCGCCGGCGGGCGCGGACGGCGGCAGCATCTACCTGGTGGATCGCCGCGGGGCGCTGCGCCGGCTGGCCGCGGGACCCGCCGCCGGCCCGGGTGATGCGCGGGCGCTGCTTGGCGAGGCGGAGACGGCGTCCGGGCTGCGCTGGCCCCTGGCGCGCGGGCTGCTGCCGGAGCACGGCAACGGCGTGTTCCGCGAGTGGAACGCGCGCCTGGCCACAGCCCTGCTCAGTCCGCTCGGTGCGGTGGTGGGGCGGCTGGACGGCCCGGCCTGCGTGCGTGCCTTCGGCCCGCTCTACGTCCGCCTGCTGGCCTGGGGCGCCACCCTGCGCGCGGCCCTTGGGGTCTCGGCCCTCCGGCTGCGCGCGGCCGGGTACAGAGCCCCGCTGGTGTCCGGCGAGGACACGGCCTTCTTCGGCTGGCGGAGCCCTGGGCGCATGCAGCCGGTCCGCGTCCGCGACGGCCTGCCCCTGGACCCCGGGGGGCATCCCCTGACCCCGCCGGAGCTGGCCCGGATCGGTCGCGAGCAGCCGCAGCGCCTGCTGCCCGACCGCCTCGCCACCTACGTCGGCCTGAACGAGCTCCTCCGCCTGCTGGCCGTCGTGCCGCCCGAGGCCGACCTCCCGATCCTCTGCCAGGCGGGGCCCGCACTGCCGCACACGGGGCGCGGCGTTCCCCTGGTGCGCCCGCGACCGGCGCTGACGATCGTGGACGCCGCCACCGTCGCCTTCGCCCGCGCGCGGGGCGCGGCCATCGACGCCGGCCCCGAGGCCCTGCGTGCGGTGCGCGACCGGGAAGCGGCTGCAAGCGGCGGCTTCGACCCGGTGGCGGCCGCCGCCGAGCTCGGCAGCCTGACGGAGGGTGCGTGGGCAGCGTGGCGCGAGCGCGCCGCGGGCGCCGCACCGGGCCTTGCCATGCGCATGCAGGCCGAGCGTGAGCGGTTCCTGGCCCGCACCCGCCGCCTGGCGGAGGACGTCGCGGCCCACCAGCGCCGTCGCGACCGCGCCGTGGCGGCTGCCTGGCGCCGCGTGCTCAACACGCTCTATCCGCTGGACCGCGGCCAGGACGAGGTGCTGGCCGCCATGACGTTCCTGGCGACCGACCCGGAGCGGCTGATCAACCGCGTCCTGGCGGAGCCGCCATCCCCGGTCCACCGCTTCGTGCGAGGCGCCTAAGCGCACAGCACCTCGGCCAGCCAGCGGCGCGCCTGCGCCACCAGGACCGGATTCGTCTCAGGGCTGCAGTAGGAGAGGGCGGCCACCGCCTGGGAGAGCACCCAACCGCGCCCGCGCGCCCATGTGGCGTCGTCGATGGCGAGCGCGCTGCGGAACCCGTCGCGTGCATCCGCGTCGAGCACCTTCCAGGCGACCATCGCGTCGCACGCGGGATCGCCCACGCCGAGGCAGCCGGAGTCGATGACCACGCTCAGCCAGCCGCCCACGACGAGGAGGTCGCGTGCGTCGAGGTCGCCGTGGATCCACAGGGGGCCGCGCCTCCAGGTCGTGGCGGCCAGGGCCGCCTCCCAGACGGCGGTGGCGGCGGGACCGTCGATCTCACCCGCCAGGGCGGCGATGGCGGCCCGGCTCTCCGTGTCGCGCCCGGCAAGCGGCTCGCCGCATCAGGCGTTGTGGGTCCCGGGGTCGGGTCCCCCGGCTGGGTCGACGGCCCGCAGGGCGGCAAGGAAGCCCGCCAGGTCGCGCGCCAGCCGCCCCAGGTCGGTGGCCGGCGCCGTGGCCATGCCCTCGCCCGCCAGCAGAGCGGTGGACGCACCAGGGGAACGGATACCCGCCGCCCGGCGCCCCGTCGGCCAGGGCCTGCGGGACAGGCAGCGGCAGCAGCGGCCCGAGGCGCGGCAGCCACACCCGCTCCTTGGCCAGGGGCACCGTGGACCGCGGCGTGCACGGCATGCGCACGACCATGTCGGCACCCAGACGGAAGAGGGCGTTGTCGGCCCCGCGCGGCAGAACGGGTACGACCGCCAGCGCCGCCCAGGCGGGAAACTGTGCGGCGACCAGCCGGCGCACGAAGTCAGGCTCCATGTCGACCTCATCGGCGTGCATGTGCGGCGGGGCACCGCCCCCTGGCAGCCAGCCTTCGCCAGGTCCGGCGGCGAATCATCCCAGTGGGCGCGTTCGCTCACGTCGCGCGGGACGCCCGCGCACCCCGGTCGCGGGTGGCCGGGCCGCCGACCCAGCGATCAGGGCGCGTCGTGGCTGATGACGGCGGCCAGAACCTTGGCGGCCTGCGCCCGCGTAATGGCCTCCAGCGGCCGCAGCGTCCCGTCCGGAAAGCCTGTCAGATACCCCGCCGCGACCGCGGCCTCCACCGCCGGCTGGGCCCACGATGCGACCTGGCCCGCGTCCGAGAACGTCAGCGGCGCCCCGCCCGTGAGCTGCAGGGCCCGCGTCAACGTCACGGCCGCATCCTGGCGGGTCAGCGGCGCATTCGGGTCGAAGGCGGTCGCCGTGACGCCCTTGACCAGCCCCGCCGTCACCGCCTCGGCGACGTAGGGCGCAAACCAGCTGGACGCGGGCACATCGGTGAAGGCGGGCGTGTTCGCGGCCGTGGGCAGCCGCAGCGTGAGCGCCAGCATCTTCATGAATTCGGCGCGCGTCAGCGCGCCCGACGGATCGAAGGTCCCGCCCGGATACCCGGTCGCGACGCCCGCGGCCACGAGCGTGTCGATGTCCGGTGCGGCCCAGTACGTGGCGCTGACGTCCGTGAACGGCGTCGTCGCCGCCAGCGCCACATAGGTCCCCGGTCCGGAGAGGCCGGCGGAGGCGGTGCCGGCCGTCGTGTCGATCGCTGTCGGCAGGAACGCCCAGCTGCCCGCCGCGGTCTGCTCGTAGACGGAGATCCGGTCCGCGGGCAGGCCTGCCAGCGCGGTGTCCTGGTACTGGATGGCGGCCGGCTGCGGACTCGCCAGGCTGCCCCCGCTCACCGTGAACACGCAGCTGGCTGCCGCAAAGCCGGCCGGGATACCGGACGGCGCCGCGCAGCTCTCGGTGAGGGTGAGGCTCTGCCCGTCGGCCAGCGCGCCGGCGGCCACCGGCATGCTGAAGGCGCCATCGGTGGAGGCCAGGGTGCCGCCCGCGGACGTCACGGTGGTGTCGCCCGTGGCGGCCGCCGTGCCGTAGGTGAACTTATCGGCCGGGACCACGGCGCTGGTCCCGTTGTCGGTATCGACGGTGATGTCCACCGTGTCGCCCTCGGTGCCGGCTGGGGAGACGGCCGTGACCTGGCTGTCCGACAGCACGTTGAGGCTCGTCGCGCTGACGTCGCCGAAGTAGACGTCGTAAGCGTCCGTGAAGCCGCTGCCCGTGATCGTGACCGTCGTGCCGCCGGCCGCCGGTCCGGAGGTCGGGGTGACCGCCGTCACGATCGGAGCGGCCGTCGAGGTCGCGGCCGCCGGCGCGAAGGTGATGCTGGCCGTCTGCTGCAGCGCGACGCCGTCCGTCGCATCCGTCGCCGTGTACGTGACGGTCTCGGGGACCGTGTCTGTGACCGTGAACTCGACGGTACCGCTGCTGTCGGAGACGCCGCTCGCCGGGGAGATCGCCGAGCTGGCGCCCGCGCTCTGGGTGAGCGTGACGGTCTTGCCGCTCACGGGATTGCCCTGGCTGTCCAACAGGGTCACGTCGACGGTCGCCGGGGTGACGCCGTCGTCCGGGGCCGAGCTGGGCGAGGCGTAGACCGTCGACTGCGCCGCGTCGACCGTGTTGGCGCCGGCCTGCGATGCCGCGGCGAAGGTGACGGTGGCCGTCTGCTGCAGCGCGACGCCGTCCGTCGCATCCGTCGCCGTGTACGTGACGGTCTCGGGAACCGTGTCGGTGACGGTGAACGTCACGACGCCGCTATTGCTGGACGTTCCGCTGGCGGCGGAGATCGCCGAGCTGGCGCCGGCATTCTGGCTCAGCGTGACGGTCTTGCCGCTCAGGGGATGGCCCTGGCTGTCCAACAGCGTCACGGAGACCGTGGCCATGCCCGTCCCGTTGTCCGGGACCGAGGCGGGCGCGGCGACGACGGTCGACTGGGTCGGGTCAACCGTCGCCCCGGCTGTCGTGAGCGAACCGCCGGCGCCGCCGATGGCGAAGAGCGGACCGGCAGCGAAGTCGGAGAGCGCGGGGGAGGTGCTGCCGTCGGCGGTGAAGGGCCCCGCCTCGAGGCAATCGCCGACCTGGCCGGCGGGGCTGACCGTCATCCAGCCGGCGTCCGACCACCAGGACAGGCTGGCGCCGGAGGCGGCGTCGCAGCTTTGCAGCGCGACCGACGTGAAGGTGGCGCCGGCGC
>JAJYVM010000189.1 GCA_021792015.1 Bacillota bacterium
GCCGACGCCATGTTAGGCGCCCTGGAGCAAAGCCTGCGCCTCTGAGCCGCCACCTCAGGATCGCCACAAAGGCGCGTGCTTGGTGCGCGCGGCGACCGCCGCGCGCTCACAGAGGCGCTTCGGGTGGCGGCATGGAGGCAGGCTGGTTTCACCAACGGACTCCGGGAACCGCCCTCCTGCGTATGAAGGCGATCGTGTGAGGCGTCCGCTGGTCCGCTGGCCGCCCGGTGCCAAGGTCGCGCGATCCGGCACCGTGCTCGCCGCCGGGACCTTCGCCGGCGCCGCCATCCCCGCCGTGACCGCGGGCGCGCCGTCCACCGCCATCGCCTGCCACTGCGGGCAGGCGGCCACCGTCGGCAGCTTCAGCGTCGCATGCGCCAGCCCGGGCAGCTTCGCCGTCACCGTCACGGCCGCGGGCACGAGCTGCACGCCGGCGGCGACGGGCACGATCGCCGTCAAACGCCGCAAGCAGCAGAGGCACTGCGGCGTGGGCGTCGAGGTGGCCGTCGGCGGGCAGCGGGGCGGGGCCATCGCCGGCGAGGCCGCGCAGCCGGGCGGCCCGAACGGCACGGTCCGCTTCAGGCGCACCATCGCGGCCGGCGGCGACCAGGGCCGCGTGGATGGGGTCGCGACGCCGGCCGCGGGGACGGGCGCAACCCAAGCACAGGAAGAGTATCGCCGACGGAGCGGCCAGGGCCCGGGCCGAGGACGGGGGCAGGCGTGAAAAATGGGCGCCGCCATAGGGCGGCGCCCACGGTAACGAGCACGGCTAGCGCTGCTGCTGCGATAGCTGCTGCTCGGCAAGCTGGATCATCTTGCGGACCATGTTGCCTCCGACCGCGCCGCACTGGCGGGCCGGCAGATCACCCCAGTAGCCGCTCTCCGGCGGGTTCACGCCGATCTCCTGGGCGACCTCGTACTTGAAGCGGTCGAGCATGCCCGCCGCCTCGCGCACCAGTGCGCGGTTGCTGCTGCTTCCCTGCGCCACCCTGCTCACCTCCCGCTGGGTCCTGCAGGGACCCTGCGGCCCTGCAGAAGCCTTTGGCCGTTTCCGGCTCCGCGGCTATCCTGCCCGCGGGAGCGCGCAAATTGCTGCGAAATCGCGACGGCGGGCCCAAGGACCGGCCAGCGGCGCCTCCAGGAACCGCGGCAGGGGCCGGCGAAGGCCGGTTTCATGTCGCTGGTAAGAAAGCGCCTCCGCATCGCCGGACGCGTGCAGGGCGTCGGCTTCCGCTACACCGCCGCTGAGACGGCGCACGGGCTCAACCTGGGCGGGTTCGTGCGCAACTGCCAGGACGGGACCGTCGAGGCCGTCGCCGAGGGCGAGGCCGAGCACGTGGCCGCGTTCGTCGCGTGGTGCGGGCACGGGCCGGCCGGCGCGCGAGTGGCGCGCGTCGATGTGACGGACGAGGCCCCGGCGGGCGAGCGCGAGTTTCGCATCGAGCGCTGAGGGCGGCCGGGCCGGCCGCCAGTTGCCTCGGTCATGTCGATTCTCCGGCCGTTCATTCGTCGCGTGGACAGGAGGCGGCCGGCAGGGCCGCCAACCGAGGAGGAAGGGAGCGGTCGGAATGCAGTTCATGATGCTCGTGATCCCGAAGGGCTGCACGGAGGCCGAGCCGACCCAGATGCCCAGCGCCGACGCGATCGCGGAGATGATGAAGTAGAACGAGGCCCTGGCGAAGGCCGGCGCGCTGCTGGCGCTCGGCGGGCTGCACCCGCCGTCGCAGCGCGCGGGCGTGCGCTTTGCCGGCGGCGGGGCCAGCGTGACGGACGGGCCCTTCGCCGAGGGCAAGGAGGCCATTGGCGGCCGCTGGCTCATCCAGGCGAGGACGCGCGAAGAGGCCATCGAGTGGGCGCGCCGCTGCCCCAATGCAGGACGGCGACGTCATCGGGGTGCGGCAGGTGCGGGAGAGGTCGGAATTCCCGCCGGAAGACGTCGCGGCGATCTCCCCCGAGCTGGGGCGGCTGGCGCGCGACGGCTGATCGGAGCCGCCCGTGAAGCGAACGCGCGCGAACGCGCGCTTCTCCGCCGGCGCGCGGAGGCGTGCCGCCCGTAGGCCACCGACCCGCCCTCCGGTCGCCCCAAGCAGGCGCAAGCCTTCGGGCGGCGAACATTCCGTGCACCGACTCGCGCGTGGCGGTCATCGCCTGCCAACCGGCGAGACGAAAGGAGTGTCCCGGCATGCCCAACCCGCCCGCCTTCGGGCCCTACCTCCGCATCCGCGGCTGCGGCAGCCCCCACTTCTCGCCGGACGGATCGCGCATCGCCTTCATCACCAATACCACAGGCACCCCCGAGCTGTGGTCGGCGCCGGCATCCGGCGGCTGGCCGCAGCAGCTGAGCTTCGGCGCCGAGCGCATCTGGGGCTCGACCTACTCCCCCGGTCCGGACGTGGCCGTGATCGCGCGCGACAGGGGCGGCAACGAGCGCAACCAGCTCATCGCCATCCCCGGCGGCGGCGGGCAGGAGCGTGCGCTGACCAACCTGCCCGACGTGATCCACCACATCGGCGCCTGGTCGCCGGACGGCCGGCGCCTGGCCTTCTCCGCCAACCGCGAGCATCCCATCGATTTCACCGTCTACATCCAGGACCTGGACGGCACGGGCGAGGCGACCGCCGTCTGGCGCGCCAGCGGCCAGCACCGCGTCGCCGACTGGTCGGCCGACGGCCGCCGCCTGCTGATCGCGCACAGCAACAGCCCGAGCGACCAGGACCTGCACGTGCTCGACCTGACCAACGGCCAGAGCCACCAGGCCAACCCGCACACGCCGGATGCCACCTTCCAGGCGGCGGCCTTCCTGGACGCGCTCGGCGAGGAGATCATCTGCCTCAGCGACGAGGGCCGCGAGTTCGCGGGCGTGCTGCGGCTCGCCGCCGACGGCGGCCGCACCTGGGTGCTGACACCGGAGCACGACATCGAGGCGCTGGCGCTGTCCCCCACCCGCACCCACATCTGCTACGCGGTCAACGATGACGGCACCAGCCGCCTCCGCGTGCGCGACCTGCGCACGGGCGAGGACCGCGCGCTCGCCGGCATGCCGGAGGGCGTGCTGACGGCCGAGCCCGCCTGGTCGCCGAACGGCAGCCGGATCGCCGTCTCGCTGAGCCAGGCCACCCGCCCGGAGGCCGTCTGGGTGGCGGACCTGACGAACGGCAGCACCTATGAGGTCGCCCCGCCCACCTTCGCCGGCATCGACCCCGCGACGTTCGTGGCGCCCGAGCATGTCAGCTTTCCCAGCTTCGACGGCCGCCGCATCCCCGCGCTCTACTACCGCCCGCGCGGCGTGAGCGGCCCGATCCCCGTCATCGTCTCCGTCCACGGCGGCCCCGAGGGCCAGGAGCGCGGCGGCTTCAACGCCGTCTACCAGTACTTCCTGAGCCGCGGCTACGGCATCCTGGCCCCGAACGTGCGCGGCTCGACCGGCTACGGCCGCACCTATGAGCACCTGGACGACCGCTTCCAGCGCATGGACTCGGTGAACGACATGGCCCACGGCGTGGCCTGGCTGAAGGCCGCGGGCGGCGCCGACCCGCGCCGCATCGCCGTCTACGGCGCCTCGTACGGCGGCTTCATGGTCATGGCGGGGATCACGCACCACCCCGACCTCTGGGCCGCCGCCATCGACATCGTCGGCATCGTCAACCTGGAGACGCTGCTGGAGAACACCCACCCGGCGCGCCGCTACCTGCGCGAGGCCGAGTACGGCTTTCTGGCCACCGACCGCGAGTTCTTCCGCCAGATCGCGCCCATCAACCACGCCGACAAGATCCGGGCGCCGCTGATGGTGATCCACGGCAAGAACGACCCGCGCGTGCCGCACGAGGAGGCCGAGCAGATCGTCGGGTTCCTGCGCGCCAAGAACCGCCCCGTCGAGTTCCTGTCCTTCGACAACGAGGGCCACGGGGTCGCGCGCCTGGAGAACCGGCTGGTCGCCTACCCGGCGATCGCCGACTTCCTCGACCGCCATATGGGCACCTAGCGGCCCTTGGTGTAGAGCAGGGAGCGGGACAGGTCCACCACGCGGTGGGCGATGCCCCGCTCCTTCAGCCCCGCCGCGCCCGCGGCCGTCGTCAGCACCGTGCTGCCGCGGCCGATGACCGTGCCGTCCATGCAGATCACCTGGCCGGCGGCCACCGTCAGGGCGGGCTGGCGGCGCTCGGGGTCGACCACGATCAGGTCGGCGTCGGCACCTGGTGCCAGGTGGCCCTTGCTCGCCAGGGCCAGCATCCGCGCGGGGACGACACTGGCCTTCTCCGCAAGTTGCGCCAGCGTCATGGCGCCGAAGCGCACCGGCTGGCTGTGCCGCGCCGCCAATGGGTGGCTTCGGCGCCGCGGGCGGAAAGTCCCGTCACCGGAAAGGGACGCGGGCGGCTCCCACCGCACGGCGTGGCGGCAGGCCGGGGAGGCGCGCGCGGACGAGCGCGGAGGGCTTTTTGCGACGCGGCAGGAGACCGCGGGGCCCGCGGCGGATGCCCCTGCGGGGGGCGTGCACCGTGCATGATCCGCAGGCATGCGATCGGGCCAGGTACCTCGATGTCGGCCGCATCCGCCGGGAGGTCGAGGCGGGGCCGTACGACGCCGTGGTCTGCCTCTCGCCGGAGAACGTGCCGTACTTCAGCGGCTTCTACAACATGGACATCCGCCTGATCCCCGAGCGGCTGCACATCATCGTCTGGGCCAAGGGGGCCGAGCCGTCCTTCGTGGTGATGGAGCGGCGCGCGGCCCAGCTGACGGAGCGCCACACCTTCATCTCCGATCTGCGCGGCTACCAGGGCGAGGGCCTGGATTCCATGCGGGCGCTGGCCGAGGTGCTGGCGGCGCATGGCGCCAAGACCGTCGGCATCGAGGGCCGCAGCTTCCCCGGCGGGCACCTGCTCGACCTCCGCGAGCGGCTGCCGGGCGTCCGCTTCGTGGACGCCTATGACTGGTTCGAGCGGATCCGCGGGGTGAAGACGCCGGCGGAGCGCGAGACGATCACCCGCGCGGCCCGCATCACCTGCGATGCCATCGACGCCGCCTTCCGGGCGGCCCGGCCCGGGGAGAGCGAGCGGCGGATCGCGGCCCGCATGCAGTACGAGATGCTGGTGCGGGGCATCGACATGATCAACGCGCCGCTGCTGGCGGCCGGCCCGCGGACGGGCCTGTGGCACGCGCTGCCCGGCGACCACGCCGTCGAGCCCGGCATGCTGATCAAGACCGACTCGGGCGGCTACATCGACGGGTACTACTCCGACATCGCCCGCACGGTGGTCATGGGCCGCGCCACCCCGCACCAGCGCGACGTGCACGCCAAGTGCACGGAGATCAAGCACCGCATCGTGGGCGCCATGCGCCCCGGCGTGACGGCCGCCGAGCTGGCGCGCTTCGGGCGGCAGGCGTACCAGGACGTTGGGCTGGAGTACCGGTGGGCCATTCTCGGCCACGGCATCGGCCTGGCGATCCACGAGGCGCCACAGATCTACCCGTGGGTGAACGAGCCGCTGGAGGCCGGCATGATGATGATGATCGAGGTCGGCTACACCAACCCGCCCGAGGACAGCTTCCACGTCGAGGATCTGGTCGAGGTGACGGCGGAAGGCGCCGAGTACCGGACGGATCCGGGCGCCCACGCGCGCATCTGGGAGCTGGGGCTGTAGCGGAGCGGGCATCGGCCGCCTGCCGTCCTACGAGAACGCGTTTGTCGCCACCGGCCACGCCATGCTGGGCATCACCCTGGCCCCAGCCACGGCCGCGGCGGTTGCGGACCTGATCTGCGGCGAGACCCCCGCAGCCGGCCTGCGCGCGTTCGAGCCGGCCCGCTTCGCCGCGCGTCACTGACGGACGGTCACCACGTTCTCCATGCGCAAACCGCGGCCGTCAGCGCCGACGGCAGGTCGTCGTGGCGGAAGAAGCGTTCGACCATGCCAGCCCTCACGAGGTGGGAGGACGCCAGGCGCATCGCATCGCCGCCGTTCGCCGTTCCAACGCGGCGCCTGCTCGACCACCACGACCCCGGCAGCGCCGCAGAACCAGCGCAGCGGCTCGAGGCGGATGCCGGCCCGCTCCAGCCACGCAAGCAGCAGCGCGTGGCCGTGCCCTGAGCCGCGCGGGCCGCCGACCTCGATTCCGGGGGCCGAGACCGCGAGCAGCCTGGCGGCATCGCCAGCGTTCACCGCCTGCTGCCACGCCTCCACGCTGCCGAGAGGACCCGTCGCCACCCACCCCCCACGCCGTCAGGCTACCGAAGAACCGGAATCGCCATGGCGGCGCACAGGCGCCGCCATGCACGAATTCGGCAGGTCAAAAAGCGCTCCACCTGCATGACTGGATGCTCAAAGCCCTGGGTCAACGGGACAGCAGCGCGCCGATGCCGGCCGCGACGACCAGCACCCGCGTGCCGGATCACCGGAAGAGCGGCGCGAACACCAGGGCCACGATCGCCATCAGCTTCACCAGGATGTTCAGGGCCGGGCCGGCCGTGTCCTTGAAGGGGTCGCCGACCGTATCGCCCACGACCGCCGCGGCGTGAGCCGGGGTGCCGCGGCCGCCCAGGGCGCCGGCCTCGATCGCCTTCTTCGCGTTGTCCATGGCGCCGCCGGCGTTCGCCATCTGGATGGCCAGGAGCACGCCCGTGACGAGCGAGCCGGCCAGCAGGCCGGCCAGGGCCTCGCGACCCAGCAGAAAGCCCACCAGCAGCGGCAGGGCGACGGCCAGGGCCCCCGGCGCGCGCATCTCCGCCAGGGCCGCGGCCGTGCTGATGTCCACGCAGCGGGCGTAGTCGGGCCGCGCCGTGCCCTGCAGCAGGCCGGGGATGTCGCGGAACTGGCGGCGCACCTCCGCCACCATGCGGCCGGCCGCGCGCCCCACGGCTCGCATTGCCATCGCGGAGAACAGGTAGGGCAGCATGCCGCCCAGCAGCAGACCGGCGATGACCCGCGGCGCCAGCAGGTCGACCTGGACGATGTGGGCCTCGGCGGCGTAGGCGGCAAACAGGGCCAGGGCGGTCAGGGCGGCGGAGCCGACGGCGACGCCCTTGCCGATGGCGGCCGTGGTGTTGCCGGCCGCATCCAGGGCGTCGGTCCGCGCCCGCACCTCGGGCGGCAGGTGGGCCATCTCCGCGATGCCGCCCGCGTTGTCGGCGATGGGGCCGTACGCGTCGACGGTCAGGGTCGTCGCCGTCGTCGCCAGCATGCCGACGGCGGCGAGGGCCACGCCATAGAGCCCGGCGAACTCGTAGGCGCCCAGCATGCCGAGCGCGATCGTCAGGGCCGGCCAGGCGGTGCTGGTCATGCCGACGGCCAGGCCGGCGATCAGCAGGGTGGCGGCCCCCGTCTGGCTC
>JAJYVM010000190.1 GCA_021792015.1 Bacillota bacterium
GAAACCCGGTAGATGGCGGGCCCGAATGCCTCACGCATGGCCTCCGCCATCCCTGGCGCCGGTGTCGAGGTGATGCACGGCGCCGTGCGCGAGATCCATGTGCGCGATCCAGTCGGCCAGCGGCTCCGCCAGCTGGGTTCCGTCCGCGATGCCGAAGGCGAGATCAATGTCCGACCAGCGGTCCCGCCGGCCGACGGAGGCCGAGCCGGTCAGGGCCGCCCCGGTGATGCGCACGTCAGCCTGCGCCCTGGCGATCAGCGCGGCGCGCAGGCCCTCCCGCTGCTCCGGCGTAAGGTCATGCGTGGCGGGCCGCCGCCACGTCGCACCTGGCATCCGCCTCCGGGCGCCGGATCCCCGCGGCCAGCACCATCGCCGCCACGCAGGCCAGGGCCACCGGCAAGAGCGGCGCGTCCGGGGCGCTCAGGCGGTCGCCGAGCTGGCCGCCGACCAGCAGGCCAGCGAAGCCGCAGGCATACGAGATGGTGAACATCCCCGCCGACATGCGCGACACCTCCTCGCGGGGCACCAGCAGGGGCGGGAGCGCCAGGCCCTGGATGAAGATGGTGCTGGCGGCACAGCCCAGAAGGCCGGCGGCGGCAAGCACGGCCACCGGCGCCGGGAGCGCGACCAGGGCCACTGTGGCGGCCAGGCTGACGGCGGCGGCCGCGACCATGGCGCCCGCGCGTCCGACCAGCGCGGGCACGGCGGTGATGAGCAGCGACCCGGCCACCTGGATCAGGTTCAGGCTGGTCAGGGCCGGGGCCACCAGCGCCACCCGGCCGGTCGCCGTGAGGTACGTGGGGATGAACGCGTTGCTCACCTGGTAGATCGCCGACGTGCACCCGAGCAGCAGCCCGACGCGCCAGGTGGTGGGATCTCGCCAGTCCGGCCACCAGGCCCCGCGCCTGGCGGCCGGCGCATCCCCCGCGCTCGGGCGCAGCACGGCCACGGCGGCCACCGCCACCGGCAGCGACCACACGGCAAGGCCCCATCCCCACCCGCCCAGCCGAGCAGCGATGGGGAGGGTGGCTGCCACGGCGACGACCTCACCCACGACCAGCCCGTTCGAGTAGATGCCCGTGGCGCGGGCGGGGCCGAGCCGCCGCTCGCCCGCCGCCAGCGCGATCATGGTGGGTTGGGCGAGAGCGATGCCGGCGCCCATGACGACCGTCATGGCAAACAGCATGGCGGCCCCGCCGCCCACCCCGCGGAGGGCGCCGCCGGCGGCCGTAAGGGCCAGGCTGACGGCCAGCGCCCGCCGCACCCCCAGGCGCGCCATCAGGAGGGAGCCGGCCACGGCAGCCACCGCGAACAGGATGACCGGGGAGCCCGTCAGCAAGCCGACTTCCGTATGGCTCAGCCGCAGCGCCGGCACGATCACGGGCAGCAGCGGCGGCACCGCCAGCAGGGGGGCGCGCAGCGCGAACCCCCCGAGCCAGAGCAGGGCCGCCTCCCGCCCTGAGCTCACCCGTGCCGCTTCCCCGTGAGCTCCAGGCGGCTGCCGGCGCCCCCGGCGAGGGCGCGCGCGTACACGTGGTGAGCCGCCGCCAGGTCCTCGACCGCCAGCCCGAGGGACTTGAAGAGGGTGATCTCCCGCCGGTCCGTCCGGCCCGCCACGCGGTCGAGCAGCAGGTCGCCGAGCTCGCCGGCGATGTGGTCCTCGCCGATCCGCCCCTCGCGGATGGGCACGCGCACGTCCTCCGCCTCGTTGAGGGCCGACTCGCGGCGGTCGACGAACAGGCGGCTGCCGGCGACGGCGTCGCTGTCCAGCTCGCGGTAGGGCGGCACGGAGGCGCCCACGGCGTTCACATGCGCGCCGGGGCTCAGCCATGCCCCTTCAAGGACCGGGGCCTGGGCGCCCGTGACCGTGCAGACGATGTCGGCGCCCGCCACCGCCTCCCGCGCGGAGGGGGCAAACCGCGCGCCGTGGCGCTCCGCGAAGGCGCGGCCATGGGCCTCCGTGCGGCTCCACACGCGCACGTCCCGGATGGGGCGCACCGCACGCATGGCCTCGAGGTGGACGCCGGCCTGCGTGCCCGAGCCGAGGATGGCCAAGCTGGTGGCATCCGGCCGCGCCAGCAGGCGCGTGGCCAGACCGCTGACGGCCGCCGTGCGGATCTCGGTGACGGTGCCGGCGTCGACCACGGCCAGCAGCCGCCCGTTCTCGGTCTCGAAGATCAGGATCGCGCCCTGGTGCGACTCGTAGGGCGTGCCCAGGTTGCCGGGGAAGACCGTGACCACCTTGACCCCGATGGCGCGCGGCTCCCCGAGGTAGGAGGGCATCAGCCCGAGGAAGCCCCGGCGGTCCGGCTGCGCCACCACGCTGCGCAGGGGCAGCACGGCATCCCCCCGCGCCAGGGCGCTGAGGGCCGCCGCCATCACGTCGATGCACTCCGCCATCGGCAGCAGGGCACGGACCTCGCGGTGGCCCAGCACCAGCGTCTCCATCCCGCTATTGCCCCCCCTGCAGCAGGCCGTCCCAGAAGGCCAGGTAGCCGGCGCGCGTGAACGGCGGGCGAAAGCCCGCGACCACGCTGCGGGCCGCCTCCGCGCCGTCGGCCAGCAGGTCGATGGCCGTCATGGCCATCATCTTGGCCGCGCCCAGGTAGGCCAGCTCCTTGTCGACAATGCGGAAGTCCTTGCTGTGGAAAGCCCCGTCCACGGCGCCGATGGAGGGTTGGATCGCCGGCATGATGTGGGTCACATCCCCCAGATCGCCGCTGTGGCTGGCATGGCCGGCCCGGGCGATCTCCCCCTCGCCCACGACGGCCGCGGCGTTCCGCCGGAAGACCTCGCTGAAGGCCGCATCCTGGATCTGGGGCAGGTACCCCGGCAGCTCCACGATCTCGACCTCGGCCCCCAGCGCCATGGCCCCGGCCCGCATGGCGCGGTTCACCTTCACGTTCGCGTCCATGATCGCCTCCACCGTCCGCGCCCGGACGTACGTCTCCATGCGCACGTCCGCCGGGACGATGTTCACCAGATCGCCGCCCTTGGTGATGATCGGGTGCACGCGGACGTGGTCCTCGTCGCGGAAGGTGTCGCGCTGCGCGTTCAGGGCGGCCAGCGCCACCTGGGCCGCGGCCAAGGCGTTGACCCCGGCCTCCGGCGCGCCGGCGGCGTGCGCCTCCCGGCCCCGAAAGCGCACCAGCTTGCCGATGAAGCCGTTGCAGCTGCCGCCCAGGGCCACCTTGGCGCCCGGGGCGCGATTGCCCAGGTGGCACATCATGGCCAGGTCGATGTCGTCGAGCAGCCCGAGGCGGGCAAACTCCTGCTTGCCGCCGAGGAAGCGGATCCGCCCCTCCCGGCGCAGGCGCTCGCGGTACTCGATCTCGACATACTCCTCGGCCGGAACGGCCAGGAAGGCGACGCCGCCGCCGAGGGCAGCGGCTGCCCCCGACCGGACCAGGCCAGTCGCCACACCGATCATGGCGGCGACCTGGGCGTTGTGGCCGCATGAGTGCGCGGCCCCCGTCACGGGGTCGGCGTACGGATGCCCCGGGCAGACCAGGGAGTCCAGCTCGCCCAGGATGGCCAGGCGTGGCGCGCCGGCCGCCGCCCCGCCGCCGGCCAGGTCCGCACGCAGGCCCGTGAGGGCAAGCCCGCTGCGATAGGGCAGCCCGAGGCCGGCGAAGGCATCGGCCACGAGCCCAGCCGTGCGCTCTTCCTTAAAGCCAAGCTCGGGCTGGGCAAAGATGCGCTCCCCCAGACCGATGATCTCATCGCCCGCGGCGTCGATGGCCGCGCAGGCGCGCGCCTTGAGACTCTGGCGATCCATGCTGCCGGCGCCTCCCCGGCCGGGCTTTCTCCAAGCACGTGAACGAAGCCTGCCCCCGTGCGGCATGGTGGGACCGTGCGCCGCCTTGCTGGCGCCCTCCTGCTCGGCACCCTGGTCCTGACCGGATGCGGCGCCCGCAACGCGGCGCAGCCGAATCCGGATGTGGCGACATTCGTCATCCAGGGCCAGCCAGTAACCCTCAGCGGCGGCAGGGCCACCGCGCCCGCCGCGCCGGGGTCGGCGGCCCAGGTGCGCACGTGGATCATCGCCGGACCCGCCGCTGGGCCCGGCTACACCGCGGTGATCCTGGCCCAGGATACCGGAGACAGCGACACATTCTTCCATCTCGCGGCGGCGCTGTCCGGCGGGCGGGCAACCAACGCCGTGCTGCTCGGGGACCGGATCGCCGTGCAGGCGCTCGCCGCGCGCGGCGGCACGGTCACGGTGACCTACCTGGACCACGCAGCAGGCCAGCCCATGGCCGCACCGCCCACCGTCCGCACGATCCGCCGCTACCAGGTGCTCGGCGGCCAGATCGCGCCCACCGGCGGCTGATCTGCGCCGCGGCGGCGCACGCTACCCCCGGGGGGCTTTGCATCCCGTGGCGCCCACCGTCGCCGTCCTCGGGGCCGGGTACGCCGGTCTGGCCGCGTTCGCGGAGCTGCGCCAGCACCTGCGCCCCGATGAGGCGGAGCTGGTGCTGGTCAACAAGGACCCGTACCACACGTTCGTGACGGAGATCCACACCATCGCCGGCAACGGCGAGCCCGTCTCGCACGTGCGCATACCCCTGCACGAGGTCGTGCGCCCACCGGCCCGCCTGGTCGTCGCGCCGGTGGAAAGGCTGCGCGCCGATGATTCGTCCGTGGAGGTCACGCTGCGCGGCGCGGGCCGCCTGCACTGCGAGGCGGCGGTCCTGGCCGTCGGGTACGAGCCGGAGTACTACGGCCTGCCGGGGCTGCGCGAGCACAGCTACGCGCTGGACAGCCTGGCGTCGGCCCGGCGGGTGCGCGAGCGCCTGCGCGGCCTGGCGGGGGCCGCCGAACCGCCGCGCGTGATCGTGGCGGGCGGCGGCATCACCGGCGTCGAACTGGTCACCGAGATCGCGGACAGCTACCCCCGCCGCTTCCGGCTGGCGCTGGTGGAGGGCGGGCCCGAGATCATGCCCGGCTTCGAGCCGGACCTCGTGCGGACGGCCCACGCGGCGCTCCGCGACAAGCGGGTGGCGGTGCATACGGGCGCCCGCATCACGGCGGCCAGGGCGGGCCAGCTGGTCCTGGAGGGCGGCGCGGACCTTCGCTTCGACCTGCTGATCTGGGCCGGCGGCATCCGGGGCAATCCCCTGGTGGGCGAAAGCGGCCTTCCCTGCTCGCGGCGCGGCCAGGCCAAGGCAGACCCCACGCTCCGCTCACCGGCGGCGGCCGCCCTCTTCCTGGCCGGCGACTGCAGCGCACCGATCGACGCCGAGACGGGGCGGCCCGTCCCCAACACGGCCCAGGCGGCCATCCTGGAGGGACACCACGCGGCGGGCAACCTGCTTCGCCAGCTGAATGGCCAGGAGCTGCAGCCTTTCGCCGCGCACCTGCGCGGCATCCTCATCTCGCTCGGCCGCCACGAGGGTGTGGGCAAGCTCGGCCCGGCCACGGTCTACGGTGGGCCCGCCCTCGCGCTGAAGCACGCGGTGGAGGCGCACCACGCCTACGAGGTCGGCGGCCTGCGCGAACTGGTGGCGCGGGTGCTGCCGGCCCGGGATCGGGCCGCGCCGTCGCGGCCCGCTCCCGCCGAATCCCGCTCAACCCCGCTCAGCCGGCCGCTGGCGGGCGATCGCGCGCGCTGAAGCGCGCGCACAATATCAGCCTCCGATGTTGTAGATGACCTGCAGGCTCACCGTGACGGTCTGCTGGCCGCCGAAGACGGGTGGCACCGCGCCCGCCGCGGACGTGACCGCGGCCGCGTACGGCACGACGGTGCCGCCCCCGCGGCTCGCCCGGATCGACTGGATCGTGCCGAGCTGCAGGCCCGCGGCGCTGGCCAGGGCCTGGGCCGAGGCCTGCGCGTCCGCCATCGCCGCCTTGTATGCCGCGGCGTAGGCCGCCTGCGGCTGCGAGGTCGAGAAGCTGACGCCGCCGACCTGGTTGGCGCCCGCAGCCAGGGCCGCGTCGATCACGGCGCCGACCTGGGTGGTGCCGTGCAGGGTGACGTCGACGTTGTTGCTGGCCTGAAAGCCCGTGATCTTGGGGGCCGCGTCGGGGCCGCCGCCCGCGTAGTTCGGGCTGAGGCTGAGCCCGGTGGTCTGCAGGTCGGCCTGCGCCACGCCCTGGCCCTGGATGGCGGTCACCACGGCCTGCATCTTGCTGCTGTCGTCGGCGAGGGCCGCTTGGGCCGTGGCCGCCTGGGCCGTGACGCCGAGGTCGACCTGGGCCTGGTCCGGCGTGACCTTCGCGGAGCCGGTGCCGGAGACCGTGATCGTGGGCGATGCGGCCGCGGTCGCGGTGCCGGTGGAGGCGGCGGCCGACCCGGCCCGCAGGCCGAAGGCGGCAAGACCGCCGACCAGCACCAGTCCGAGCGCAGCGATCCAGAGCCGGCGTGGATGCGAGACCATGTTCCTTGTTCTCCTCCCATCGCGTTGGACGGCCGCGGTGGCGGTTCGGTTCCGCGGGGCGCGATGGGAGAGCGCGGAGAATGTGGACGACGTTGATGCGCGGCCAGCACGCGCGCCCGCGGCGGCACCGGGCGCAGCCACCCGGGCCTGCGCGGGCGATGCGGCTGTCGCCCGCGGGCGGCGGCGGGACGGACCGGCTCAGGGTGTGGCGCGAACGCGCGCGCGGCCCGCTGGGCAGTACGGAAGAAGCGTGCACGCCGTGCAGCGCGGGTTGCGGGCCACACAGACCCTGCGGCCGTGCCAGATCAGCCAATGATGGGCCAGCGACCAGTCGCGGCGCGGGATCCGGCGCATCAGCTGGCGCTCGGTCTCCTCGGGGGTGCGTGCGGCGGCAAGGCCGAGGCGGTTGGCCACGCGGAAGACATGGGTGTCGACGGCGATGGCCGGAATGGCGAAGGCGTTGCTGACGACGACATTGGCCGTCTTGCGGCCGACGCCGGGCAGGCGGACCAGCGCGTCGTGGTCGGGCGGCACCTCGTTGTGATGCTCCGACGCGAGGATCACGCAGGCGTCGTGGATGTGCCGCGCCTTGCTCCGCCAGAGCCCGCAGCGCTGGATGAGGGCGCCCAGATCCTCGACGGGCAGGGCCGCCATGTCGGCGGCGGTCGGGCAGCGGGCGAAGAGGGCGGGAGTGACGGCGTTCACCGTCTTGTCCGTGCACTGGGCGGACAGCATGGTGGCGACAAGCAACTGGAACGGATCCGCGAAGTTCAGCGCCGTGGCGGCGTCGGGGTAGGCTTCCGCCAGGGCGGCGAGGATCTTCTTCACGGGCACCCGCGGCAGCTTGCTCTTCTCGGCGGCCATACGGGGACGGGGTTCGACAGGAGCCGCCCCGAGCCCTGGCAGTGCGGCGGTGGCCGGCGCGGCGCCGCGCCG
>JAJYVM010000191.1 GCA_021792015.1 Bacillota bacterium
CAAAGTTGTTCACCGCGCCGTTGACGGTGGTGGAGGACGTGAGGGTGAAGACCTCACCGGTGCCGCTGACGCTCAGGAGCAGGGTGTCGCCGGAGAGCGACAGCACGGTACCTGTCACGGTTGTGGTCGCGCCCGAGGACGTGATCTGGACGGCCGACACCAGGGTGCCCGTCACGGTCAGCGTGACCGTCTGATCGGCGGCCAGGGCGCCGAGGTCGTTGACGACGCCGTCCACCGTGGTCGCGGAGCTGAGGGTGTAGCCCTCGGTGACGCCGTTGACGTTCAGGATCAGGGAGTCGCCGGACACCGACTCGATCGTCCCCGCCACGGTCGTCGCGGACGTGCCGGAGGTGGTGTCGATCGCCGTGGCCTGGCCGTCGGTCGCATAGACCGTCACGGCCTCCCCGGAGGTGAGGGCGCCGAGATCGTTGGCCACGCCGTTGATGGTCGTCGCCGCGCTCAGCGTGTAGACCTGGGTCGCGCCGTTGACGTCAAGGAGCAGGGTGTTGCCTGAAACGGTCTGCACCGTCCCCGACACGGTGGTTGTGCCCGTGCTGGTGCTGCTGCCGGCGCTGATCGCCGTCGCCTGCCCGCTGGAGTTGACGGTCACGGTGACGCTCTCCCCGGAGGCGATCCCGCCGACCGACACGCCCGCGGCAACGGGGACATAGAAGCTGGGCACGCCCGGCACCTGCAGCTCGAGCTGCGTGCTGGTGACGGAGACCACGGTCGCCTGGAAGGTGTTGCCGAGTCCCGCGGACGTGCTCACGGTGGGCCCGGCCGTGATGTTGACATCCACGGCCTCACCGCCGGCCACGACCACGGTGACCGTATCGCCGCTCTGCACGTTCGCCGTGCTGCCGATGCTCTGGCCGACATACACGGTCGCCGTCGGCGACATCTGGAGCGTCTGGCTGCCGCTCGCGGTCTGCAGCGTCAGCTGCGGGCCGCTGACCGCGGTGATCTGACCCGTGAGCACTTCGGCCGTGCTGGACGTCGTGGTGGTGCCGGCCATGGTCTCCTCGGCCTGCGCGAGAAAAGCCGCGAGCTCGGCGCGCGTGACGTACTGGCCGGGCTCATAGAGGTCAGCCAGCAGGCCCGTGAAGTCGCCCGCCTGGATCGCCTCGGCCACCGCCGGAGCGGCCCACGAAGGCGTGTAGCTGCCCTGGGGGATCTGGCTGAGGAGGGAGCTGATCTGACCGGCCGGGGCCGGACGGTAGTGCAGGGCGCGCGCCATGATCACCGGCAGCTGCGCCCACGTGACGTTGCCCTGCGGCATGAAGTTGCCGCCCGGCATCCCCTGCATGATGCCCTGCTGCGTCGCCATGCCGACGTCACAGCGGGCGTAGCCGGGGATCGAGGCCAGGTTGCCGAACTGCTGAGTGCAGGCGCTGCCGCTCTGCTGCCAGCCGAGCATGCGCCCCAGCACCGTGGCCATGTCCGCGCGGCTCGTCCAGCCGCTGGGGTCGAACTGGCTGGCGCTCACACCGTTCAGAACGCCCTGATCGCGCAGGGCGGTGATGCCGGACATGGCCCAGCCATAGCCCCCCAGGTCGCTGAACCGGCGGCCGGCCGGGCCGAAGCCGCGCCCGCCTTGGAAGCCAGCCGCAAACGCCAAGCCGGAGCTGGCCAGCATGGCCAGCACCAGCCCTGCGGCAAGGGCTGGACGCACGAGCCTCTGCATGTGGGCCTCTCCCTTCGCAACCGTGTGGAAGGCATGCGTAGACGCACAACACGCGGCAGCCGCGCCGCAGCGCTCTGTCACCCGCCACCCCCTTGCGGCCAACCGGAGATGCGCGATGCGGCGGGGTACCGCGGGGGCGCGGCTCGCCGGCATCCTTCCAGTTGTTCGAGGGTGGGAGGGTCCGTATGGGGGTCGTTTGGCGGTGTTCACAATGTGACTGCCGTCGACACGACCGACTGCGGCCTGAGCCCCTGGTCGGGGCGGGAGGTCTACCCGATCTGGACGGCCGTGACCTGCCCGCCGCTCAGGGTCAGCGTCACCGTGTCGCCGTCCGCAATGGCGGCGGCGTCGTTCGCCACGCCATCGACCGTGGTGGCCGTGGTCAGGGTGAAGGTGTCGTCGGCCCCGTTCACGTCCACCACCACGACCTGCCCAGCCACGGAGGCGACGGCGCCTGAGAGGGTGGCGGAGCCGGTGCCGGAGAGGATCTCGACCGTGGTGACCTGGCCCCCGACCGCGGACAGGCTCACGGTCTGGCCGGCCGCCAGGGCGCCGGCGTTGTTGGCGACCCCGTCGACCGTCGTGCTGGCGCTCAGGGTGTAGGCCTGGCTCACGCCGGCCACGTCGACCACCAGGGAGCCGCCCGCGACGGAGTCCACCAGGCCGGTCGCGCCGCTGCCACCGCTCGCGGCGGTGATCTGGATGGCCGTCGCGGCGCCCGCGGCGGCGTAGACCGTGACGGTCCGGCCCGCCGCCAGCGCGGCCGTGTTGTCGAGGGCGCCGTCCACCGTCGTGCTGGCGGTCAGCGCGAAAGACTCGTACGTGCCCGCGACGTCGACCACCAGGGCGCCGGGGGAGACGGACACGACCTCGCCGGTGACGGAACCCGCGGCGCTGGTCTCGATCGAGGAGACGGCCGTGCCGCTGGCGGTCACGGTCACCGTCTCGCCGATGAAGACCGCGCCGAGGTTGCCCAGGCGGCCGTCGACGGTGGTCGTGGGCGTCACGGTATACACCTGGCCAGTTCCGGACACCTCGAGATCCAGGGTGTTCCCCGCCAGGGACAGCACCTGGCCCGTCACGGTCGTGCCGGTGGCCGGCTGCACCTGGACGGCCGTCACGTTGCCGTCGCTCAGGCTCAGGGTCACGGTGGACCCGGGCACCAGGGCGGCCAGGTCCCCGTACACCCCACCGACGGCGGTCGCCGGCGTGACCGTGAAGATCTCGGCCGTGTCGCCGATCTCCAGGATGAGGTTGTTGCCGGCCAGCGACTCGACCACGCCGGTGGCTGAGGTGGTGGAGGTGGTGCCGCCGATCTGGGCGGACGTGATCTGGCTCCCGGCCAGCGACAGCGTCACGCTCTCACCAGCTGCCAGGACGCCGTCGACGGCGGCGGTGGAGGTGAGCGTGTAGCTCTGGTCCACTCCGGCCACGTCGACGACCACGCTGTCCCCGGAGACGGCGACGACCTGCCCGGTGACCGTGGTCGCCGTGGTGGTGGTGATCGTGGTCACCTGGCCGCCGCTCACGGTCAGGGTGGCCGTCTGCCCCGCCGCGATGGCGCCCAGGTCGCCCGCCACGCCGTTCACGGTGGTGGCGCCGCTCAGCGTGTAGGGCTGGTCCGTGCCGGAGACGTCCAGCACCAGGGCGTCGCCCGCAATCGAGGCGACGGTTCCGGCGACGGTGGCCGGCGGGGCCGGGCTGTCGACAGTGAGCCCCGCCACCTGCCCGCCCGGAAGCGACAGGGTGAGGGTGACCTCGGCCCCGGGCGCCACGGCGCCGTTGGCGGCCAGGGCGGGCGGCAGCGAGAAGGTCTCATCCGTACCCGCGACGTCGAGCGCGAGCAGGGTGCCCGCGAGTGAGGCGACCATTCCGGTCAGCGATGTCGTCGAGTCGCCGGCGGCGGCGCTGATGGCCACGGCCTGGCCCGCGCCGTTGAGGGTCAGGGCGACCGCCTGGCCCGAGGCGAGATCGCCAAGGGTGCCGGACTGCCCGCCCGGCAGCGTCACCGCGACGTCACTCGACAGCGGGACGTACACCGTCGCCATCCCGGGCGGCGCCACGCCCACCTGCGTGGCGGTGGCCCAGACCAGCGTGCCGCGCAGGCCGTCGGTGAGGCCCGCCGGCCGTGTGAGCGTGGGGCTGGCGGTGATGTCGACGGCGGCGGCCGTGCCGTTCGCGGCGCCCAGCGTGATGGTGGCACCCGGCTGCAGGTCGGCGCTGCTGCCCGGCGCCGTTCCGCTGTAGATGGCGGCGCCGGGGGAGATGGCGACGCGCTGCGTTCCCGCGCTCGTCTGCACCGTGGCCTGCTGGCCGCCGACGGCTGTCAGCTGGCCGCTGACGATGCTGCCGCCGCCCACCGCGCTGCCCGCCCCCTGCTGGGCCTGCGCCAGGAAGGCGGCCAGCTCGGCCCGCGTCACGTCCCCCGCCGGCTGGTAGAGGTCGGCCAGCACACCCGCGAAATCGCCGGCCTGCGCGTCCTGCGCCACGGCCTGCTGGGCCCACGCCGGCGTGCCGGCGCCCTGCGGGAGGTGGCTGAGAATCCCGGCCACCTGGCTTGCGGCGACGGGGGGATACGCGAGGGCCCTGGCCGCGACCGCCGCCAGCTGGGGCCAGGTGAGGTCGCCCTGCGGCGCGAAGGCGCCGTCCGGCAGCCCCTGCAGGATGCCCTTGGCCGCCGCCTCCGCCACATAGGGCCGCGCATAGGCCGGGATGGCGGCGGCATCGGTGAACGGGAGGCCGGCGCCGGCCGCCTGCGGAGTCCAGCCCAGCAAGCGGCCGAGGACGGCGGCCACCTGCGCCCGGGTGAGGAGCCCGCCGGGGTCGAACGTGCCCGGGCTGGCCCCGTTGAGCGCGCCCTGACCCTGCAGGGCCGCGATCCCCGGCGCCGCCCAGCCGTAGCCGGCGAGGTCGCCGAAGGCGGTGCCGGCGGCGGCGACGGTGCCGCTGGCCGTCAGCGCCAGCACGAATGCCACACCGGCCGCAACGACCTTCAGGCCGGCGCCGCGGCCGCGGACCGATCGCGCGTGATTCAGGCGCGGGCCTCCATATCCAATTGGTCGTGGATCCCCGCGGGTTCCGTGACTCCGCCCGACCCCGCGACCGTGGTGGGGCAGGGGGCATGCCGGTGCGAAGAGGTGGACGGCCCCCCGCGGCGGGAAGAGGTGGCGCGGAACATCGCTATCCGCGGCGTGGGGGATGGGCATGCGGAGGGACGGCTCCTTCGACATCGTCGGTGTCGGCATCCCGTACACCGACGTGCTGCTCCGCCTGCCGCGGCTGCCCCTGGCCGACGAGGCCCTGCGGGCGCTGGAGCGGGACGTGCAGGGCGGGGGCAAGGTCCCGACGGCCTGCGTGGCGGCGGCCCGCCTGGGGTGGCGGGTGGCCCTGAGCGGCCCTGTCGGCGGCGGGCCGCTGGCCGCCGGCATCCTGCCCGATCTGGCGGCGGCCGGGGTCGACGTCGACGGTCTGCAGCCGCAGCCGGCGCGGCGCGCACCGCTCTCGGTCATCCTGGTGCAGGCCGGCAGCGGCGCGCGGTCCATCCTCTGGGACCCCGGCGACCTGGCGGAGATCGCCCTCACGGACGCAGACCGGGCCCGCATTGCCGGCGCCCGCTACCTCCTCGTCTCCGAACCGTTCCCGGCGGCCTGCGCGGCCGCCGCCTGGGCGCGGTCGCACGGCGTCGCCGTCATCTGGGACGCCGACGTTGCGGATCCGGCCTGGCCCGATCTGGCCGCCAGCGTCGACCACTGCGTGGCCTCGTCCGCGTTCGCCGCGACCCTGGGCGGGGCGGAGGCCGCCCTCGACCGGCTGCCGGGCTCGGTGGCCATCGTGACCCGCGGGCGCGCCGGCCTGGTCGGCCGCACGCCGGCCGGGCCCTTCCGCCTGCCGGCCTTCCCGGTGGAGGCGGTGGACACGACCGGCGCGGGCGACGTCTTCCACGGCGCGTACGTGGCGGGGCTGCTGCGCGGTCTGGATCCGCGGGCGGCGGCCGGCTACGCCAGCGCGGCGGCAGCCCTGAAGTGCCGGGTCCTGGGCGGCCGGCGCGGCATCCCCACCCACGCCGAGGTGGAGGCGTTGTTAAAGGGCGGGGCATGAGCCCCGCCCTCCAAATCCCGCAATCGGACGGCCGTCTACGACTGCTGGCTCTTCCAGGCCTTCTCGGCCCGCACCACCTGGTACTGGGTCGGCGCGATCAGCCCGTGCACCCAGGGCTGCATCGCGGAGATGTTCTGCGTGTGCCAGAGGGGGACGACCGGCAGGTTGTCGATGACCATCTTCTGGAACTGGAAGCAGAGCTGCAGGTACTTCGTCGGGTCGATGGCGGACTGCGCCGTCTTGATCACCGTGTCGAACTGCTGGCTGAGCGTCTTGAACTGCGCGTTCTTGGTCATCTGGGAGACGTTCCAGTACTGGGTCGACTCCAGGTTGGCCGTGTAGCTGATGCCGGAGAACGTGAAGCCGCCAAGCGACCAGTACGCGATGTCGTAGCTGCCCGCCCGCATGTTGCTGAGGAAGGTCGGCCAGTCCGTCTGGTGGATGGTGACCTTGATGCCGATCTGCTTCAGCTCCTGCTGCACGATCTGGCAGATCAGCAGCCAGGTGGGATCCGTCTGCGTCGCCATGTTGAGGGCCAGCTGCTGACCGCCCTTGGCGAGCACGCCGTCCGAGCCGGCCACCCAGCCATCCGACGCCAGGATCTGCTTGGCCTTGGCGGGATCATACCCGTAGCCCGTCAGCGACTTGTCGAACTGCGGGGAATTCGGCGGCACCAGGGCCACGGCCGGGGTCGCGTAGCCGTACAGGACCTTCTGGATGATGGCGTTCCGGTCCAGGGCGTAGGCGATGGCCTTGCGCACGTTGAGGTCGGCCAGGATCGGGTTGTTCAGGTTGATGGAGAGCATCTGCTCGCCCGGGGAGACGCCGGCCGTGATGATGATGCCCTTGCCCTTGAGCGTGCTGACGTTTTGCGGCGGCACCCCGAACTGGAAGTCGGCCGCGCCGGCCAGCATCTGGTCCAGCTGGGTCGCCTGGTCCGTGATGATCTTGACGTCCACGTAGTCGAGGTAGGGCTTGCCGCCCCAGTAGCCGTCGAAGCGCTTCAGGCGCAGGTGGTTGTCGGCCACGTAGCTGTCGAAGGCGAACGGGCCGGAGCCCACCGGGTGCGTGTTGAAGGCGCTGGCGTTCGCGAACGCAGTGGGGCTGGCGATGAGCGGGCCAAACAGGAAGTCGGGGAAGAAGTTGTCCGGGATCTTCGGCACCTTCATGACGATGACGAAGGTCTCGGGATCCGGCGCGTCGACGTGGCTGAGGTCCGTGAAGAAGTTGCCGTAAAGCGGCGCCTTGTTGGCCGGGTCACCGTACCAGGCCATGTTCGCCTTGAGGGCGTTGGCGTCGCAAGGGGTTCCGTCCTGAAACTTCATACCCTTCCGGATCTTGAAGGTGAACGTCTTGGCGTCGGTCGACGCCGACCAGCTCGTCGCGATCAGGGGCAGCGGCTTGTTCTGGGTGTCGTACGTCAGCAGCGGGTCGAACATGTTGTACAGGGACTGGTCCGTGTTCCAGTCCGCCTCGTGCACGGGGTTGATGGCCGCGATCGTGGCCGGGGTGATCAGGGTCAGGGTGCCGCCCG
>JAJYVM010000192.1 GCA_021792015.1 Bacillota bacterium
CTGGTCGTGCAGGCCTACCGGCGGTACACGCCGGGGCGCAAGGCGCTCTGCTTCACGGTGGACGTGGCGCACGCCGAGGCCCTGGCGCAGGAGTTTGCCCGGTCCGGCGTTCCGGCCGCGGCGGTTTCCGGCCGCCTGGCCGAGGGGCGGCGCGCGCAGATCCTGCGCGATCTCAGGGCCGGCCGCCTGCTGGTGGTGACCAACTGCGCGGCGCTGACGGAGGGCTATGACGAGCCGTCGGTGAGCGCGATCCACATGGCGCGGCCGCTGATCTCCCAGGCGCTGTACAGCCAGTGCGTCGGGCGCGGCACACGGCCCTTCCCCGGCAAGCGGGACTGCATCGTCGTCGACTACGCGGACAACGCCAGCCGCCTGAAGCTCCAGGCGCTGCCGAGCCTGGGCGGCAAGGACCTGCAGGTCGAGCTGCGGCCGGGGGAGGGCTTCCGTCATGCCCTGGCGCGGCAGGTGCAGCTGTCCGGCAGCGGGCCGCCGGCCTCCGGCGCCGGATTGCAGGCCGAGGTGCTCGATCTGTTCCAACGCTCCCGCTTCAACTGGCTGCCCAGCGGGCCGGAGATGGTGCTGCGCCTGGACCCGCAGCAGTCGTTGCGCCTGGTGCCCGATCCCGAGCGGACCGGGCACTTCCACGTCTACCGGGTGGGGCGGCAAGGCCGGCAGCGGCTCAGCGACCGCTCGCTGGATGTCGGCTACGCGCAGGGGCTGGCCGAGGACTGGGCGCGGGCGCGCAGCGGCCCGTTCGCGCACCGCGACGCCGCCTGGCGGGGGCAGCCGGCCACGGAGCGGCAGCTGCTGCAGCTGCGCCGGCACGGGATCGCGGCGCAGGAGCCGATGACGCGGGGGCAGGCCTCCGACCTGCTGGAGCGGATCTTCTCGGCGCGCAGCTAGCGCGCCGCCACGGGAGGGGTAGGCGTGGAGGCGATGACGCCTTGGCGGCGGGGGGTGGGGGCGGCATTGGTCGCGGCCCTGGTCGCGGTGGCCCTGGCTTCCGGCACGGCCCTGGCACTGGCGGTGCCGCAGGGCAACCCGCAGACCGGCGACAGCGGCGTGGTGCCGGTGCAGTCGAGCGCCCTCACCCAGTTCGTCGCCAGCGCCGTGGAGGTGCTGGCGGCGTGCATCGGCACCATCGCGGTCGGCACGGCGATCTGGAAGGGGTTCCAGCTGATGACGGCGACCGATGCCCACAAGCATGCCGATGCGATGGCCGGGCTGTGGCGCTGGGTGATCGGTGCGCTGGTCGCCTTCGGCGCGGTGCTGCTGGTGGGGCTGGTGCGCGGCCTTTTGCCGGCGGGAGGCTGAGCGGTGGCCGCCTACTGGGTTCCGAAGACGCCCGACCGCGAGGAGCGGATCTTCGGCGGGGTGCTCTCGCTGCGCCAGGGCGTCTACCTCCTGGCCAGCCTGCTTGCCGCCGCGGGGGCCGAGGCGCTGCTGCCGCTGCGCGGCCTGTCCCTGCCGGGCCTGATCGCGCGGCTGCTGGCCGCCCTGCCGGTCGTGCTGGCCGGGACCCTGGCGGCCCTGGGCCGGATCGGCCGCTACGACATGAACCTGGACGAGGCCCTGGTGCGCTGGTGGCGCTGGCGGCGCTCGCCGCGGCGGTACGTGTACCGGCGGCTTGGCTGAGGCGGCGGGAAGGGGGGAGGCTGCGGCCTTGCCCGCCTGCCGGGGGAGGGTGGGCCAGGATGAGGCAGCGGGCCGACGCCCGGGCGCCTGCGACGGGGGATCTGGTGGGCCCGTTCGATGTGCGGGGCGGCGTCATCCGGACGCCGGCCGCCGTGGCGCACCTGCTGGAGGTGGGCGCCGCGGGCTATGAGCTGCTGTCCCCGGCCGAGCGCGAGGCGGTCGATGCGGCGCTGCTCGGGCTGGTGGGGGCCCTGCGCTTCCCCGTGCGCTGGCTGGTGCAGGCGGTGCCGCTGGATCTGGCGGCCGAGCGGACCCACCTGGAACAGGCGGCCGCGGCCTGGCCGGGGCCGCTGGGGGAGTATGCGGCCGCGCTGGCCCGGCGCCTTGGCGCCTGGGAGGCCTCGCCCGTCTGGGTGCGCCGGCGCGCGCTCCTGGTCTGGGTCGATCGGCGCGAGCTTTCAAGCGAGGACGCGCGCCTCCAAGAGCTCGGACGCCGCGTGGAGCTGGTGGCCGAGCGCCTGGGCCGGGTCGGCCGCGGGGTCGGCGCGGAGGTGCTCGGCACCGAGGGCGTGCTGCTCTGGCTTTACCGGACCTGGTACAAGGATCGGCCGCTCTCGACCGGGCCGGCCATGGCCCAGGCGGCCGCCGGCGCCCTTGAGCTGGTCGTGGGGGTGCAGCCGTGAAGCTGCCGCGAATTCACCTGCAGTGGGCCCGGGGCGGCGGGGCGGAGGTGGCCGCGCCGGGCCGGGCCAGTTCGGAGCTGGCGGGGGCGACGCTCAGCCTGGCCGACCTGGTCCTGCCGGATGCGGTCGATGCCGGCCGCTTTCCCGATCGGGTCTATGTTCCGCCGGACCGCTGGATCCGGGTCTACGCCGTCAAGGCCCTGCCCGACCGGCTCTCGGTCGGCTGGCTCTCCGAGCTGCTGGCGACCGAGGGCGTCGACCTCTCGGTGCAGGTGGAACCCGTCGCGCGTCCCGTCGCGGTGCGCGATCTCTCGCGCGCCATCCGCGGGATGAAGGGCGAGCTGGAGGTGCGGCTGCGGCGCGGGGACGAGGCCGGGCTCTCGCTGCTGGACCAGGAGGTGGCCGACTACGAGGAGCTGCGCCGGCGGGTGGAGGTGGATGAGGACGGGCTCTACCGCCTGGTGATCGCCGTGCGGATCACCGCGGCCAGTCCGGATGCCCTGGCCGCGGCCGCCAGCTCGTTCGAGGACCGCTGCGCCTCGATCGGGGTGTACCTGCACGTGCTGGCCTTCGACCGCCAGGAGGCCGGCCTGCGCGCGCACCTGCCCCTGCCGGGCTGGGAGCTCGGGGACCTCGCCCGCAACTTCACCCGCGGCAGCTGCGCGGCGAGCCTGCCGCTGACCGGGGCCGACTGGGCGGACCCGGGCGGGGTCTTTCTGGGATCTAACGGCGTCACCGGTGGCCCCCTGTTCTGGGATCCCTGGGTGGGACCGCCCCGGCGCACCAACTACAACGTGGCGGTCATGGGCGAGCAGGGCAGCGGCAAATCCCACCTCTGCAAGGCCCTGATCTGCCGCCAGGCCTGCTTTGGCGTGCGCACGGCGGTGCTGGATCGGGAGGGGGAGTACGCCCGGGTCCTCCCCGAGCTGGGCGGGTGCGTCATCACGGTGCACCCGGACCGGCCGAGCGGGATCAACCCGTTCGAGGTCGGCCCGGATACCGACGACGCCGGCCAGAGCTTTGTGCCGCTGAGGGCGAAGGTGGAGGAGCTGAAGGCCTGGATCCACCTGCTGCTGGGCGGGCCGGACGGCCTGGCCGTGCCCCAGGAGGAGATGGCCGAGGTCGAGCAGGCGCTCTGGGCCTGCTACCGCAACCGCGGCATCGGCGAGAGCCCGGCGAGCCTGGTGGAGGAGGGTGCCGGGGGCGAGGACGGCTTCTACCTGGGCGGCCGCCCCAAGCCCCGGCCGACCTTCTCCGACTTCCACCAGGCGCTTTCCGCCCGCGGCAAGAGCGCGCAGCGGGCGGCGCGCATCCTCCGCAGCTACTGCCGGGAGGGGAGCCTCGGGCTGTTCGACTGCGAGACCGCCGTGACCCTGGGCGAGCAGCCCCTGCTGGCCATCGACATCCGGGCCCTGGAGGCGGGCTTTCTGCAGACGGTGGGCACGCACGCCGTGCTGTCCTGGCTCTGGCAGTGGTTCGTCAACCGGCGGCCGGAGCTGCGCAAGATCGTCTTGATCGACGAGGCCTGGGTCGCCATGAAAAACGCCGACACGGCCGCCTTCGTCGAGACCCTGGCCCGCCGCGCCAGAAAGCGCAACACCTGCCTGCTCGTGGCCTCGCAGCAGTTCCGCGAGTTCACCGCCCGGCCCGAGGGGCAGGCGGTGCTGGCCAACGCCGGCACCCTGTTTCTCGGCCGGCAGGAGGACAGCGATGCCCCGGCCGTGGCCGAGGTGTTCGGGCTGAGCCAGGGTCAGGCGAACCTGGTGCTGGATGCAGGTCCGGGCGACTTCCTCCTCAAGGCCGGCCGCGAGATCGCGGCGCTGCACGTCGACCTCACCGAGGGCGAGCGTGCCCTCTTTGAGACCGACCCGAACCGGCGCCCGGGGCTGGCGGCCAGCGCGCCCTGAGGCGGGGCGGAAAGGGGGCGGGCTGATGTGCTGAACGTGCTGGGGTTCATGGTCGGGGGCCTATTGAACTTCATGGCCGCCGGGGTGGGGGAGCTATATCGGCTGCTCGGCCTGCGCTCGATCGCGACCCTCATCTACAACCAGGGCACCGCCAGCCGCCTCGGCCCGTTTTCCCCGGCGGCCTGGGCGGGCATCACGCGCTACACCGAGCTCTTCACGGCGGTCGCCTGGCTGCTGCTGGTCGCCGTCGCGATCGTGGCGGGCCTTGTGCTGTCCGGGCAGGGCGACAGCCGATCCTGGCAGCGCTTTTCGAGCATCATGTGGCGCATGCTGTTCGCCGGGCTGCTGCTGCCCTTCAACGTGCTGATCGCCGAGAACCTCTTTCAGCTCAACAACGCCGTCGTGCGGACCATCGCCGGGATGCTGCCGGCAGGGGCGATGCGGGTCTTGTCGGGGGTCCCCGCGGCCGCCGGCATCAGCAACGCGTTCATCGCGGGCCTGGTTCAGTTCATGCTCCAGTTCGAGACCCTGTTTTTCAACCTGCTCTATCTGGAGCGGATGCTGGTCATCGCGGCGCTGGTGGCGATCGGGCCGCTGGCGGCCTGGGCCTGGGTCTGGCAGCAGCGGGGGACCGCCTGGGGGCTCTGGTTCACCGAGCTCACCGGCAACATCCTGATGCAGGCCGCGCACGCCATCGTCATCGCCGTGACCTGGGGGATCCTGGCGGCCGGCACCCTGTCCTGGTGGCAGTATGCGGTGGCCATCGGCTTCGCCATCCCGGTCGGAGGCCTTGTGCGGCGGATGATCACGGGCTTTTTCGAGCTGATCGGCCTGCGCGAGGAGGCGGCCGCGGCCGGCATGCTGGGCGGGCTGCTCGGGGCCGGCACGGCCATCACGGGCGCAGGGGCAAGGGTTGCGGGGGCGGCGGGCCGGGCCGGTGGCGGCGGAGGCGGCGGCCGTCCGGGGTCTCCGCCGGTGCCCCTTCCGGGCGGGGCAGGCCCCACCGCTCCCGGCGGGCCGGTCTTTGCCGGCGGGCTCGGTGGCGCCGCATCCGGCGCCGATCCGCCGCAGCCGGTCTTTGGGGGTGCCGGGGCGGCTTTGCAGCCGTCTCGGCCCGCCTTCGGGCCCGATCTGGCGGAGGCCGGCCGCCAGGCCCCTGCCGGGGCGGGGTCGGCTTTCGGGGCCCCCGCCGGCGCGGCGGGCGGCAGCATCCACCCCCTGGAGCGCGCGGCCGATGCCGGCGGCCGCTGGGGACGCTCGATCGGCGGCGCGACCGGCCGGGTCATCGGGGCCATCGCGGCGGCGCCGGTGGGCGTGGCCTTTGGGGGCAAGGCCGGCGGCGACATGATGACGGCGGCCGCCCGGGCCGGGGGCTGGCTCGGCGGCCGTTACGGCGGTGGCCTGCTGAGCCTGGCGGGCGCCGCGGTGGGGGCGGGCGCCTTCCCGCGCGCCAGCTTGCGGCCGGGGCAGGGCGGGGCCCAGGCGGCCGTGGGGGCCGGCGGCAGCCTGCTCCATCACGCCTTCGGCTACCGGGCGGGCGATCTCAGCTGGCCGGCGCTGGCCCAGCGGCTGAAGGTGGATGACATGCCGCGCTGGCGCAGCCACACCGGCGGGGGCGGGAGGTGAAGCGCAATGCCTCAAGGGAGGCACCGGGGTGCAGCGCATGGCATCCCCGCTGCCGGCGGTCGCGCCGGTCGGGCTGGCGGGCAACCCGCTGCCGCCCGATCTCGACCGCGACGACCTGGCCGGGTCCAGCGCCGGCCGATAACCACTGCCGGCTGTCCCAGACGTCCAGGCCGCGTACGCAGCTGAAGTGGCGAGCGTTCAAGGTCAGCACGGGCAGCGCCAGCAGACGCGCGCCGGCGGCGATGAACTGGTCCGGGATGTCGATGGTGTAGCCGTCGGATCGAAGTTCTGCCCGGATGCGGGCTGCCTCCGCCGCGAGTTCCGGCGTGACCGGAATCGGCTCCATCGCCTGAAGCAGATGCTGCACGGCCGGCCGCTCGGCCGGTTGGCAGGCCCGGAGCACCTCGTCGTGCGTGAGGGTCACGGTTGCCGGGCGCAGCGAGCCCGCACGCGGGCGCTCCGCGGCCCGGAGGAGCACCGGGCTGCCGCGCAGGTGCGCGATCAGGACAGAGGCATCGAGGATGCCACCGATCGGCACGGGCCCAGCCGCTCCGTAGGCTGTCCAGGGAGGCCAGGACCGCCTCGGGGTCGGCGGGATGGCCCAGCCGCGCGGCAAGGGCGCCGTGGGATCGCCGCAGCGCCCGCGGCCAGTCTTCGGCGGCGAATCGCTCCTGGATCGCTACGGCAACGAAGCCGCTCACGTTGTCCGTCTCCTCGCGGAGCCGTTGCGGCCGGGGCGCCGGCAGGGTCACGGTCACCCGGACGTACTCACCCACAACGGCCCCTCCTTGCGCCGCTCATACCACGGTATGACTGGGTGCTCTTCGTTGGGAGTGGTTCTTCTGGATGCGTCAGCGGTGACAAGGAGGGCCGGTCAAGTTGCCGGGCGGCTGGCGGCGCAGGTGGCCAAGCAGGCGCTCCGGCAGGGCCTGCGCTGGCTGTTGATCACGGCCGGCCCAGCCGGCGTCCTGGCCGGTCTGGCGCTGCTGGCCGTGATCGGGCTGTACTACGGCCTGCCGGCCGCCGCGCACACCAAAAGCGCCGACCCCCTGTTTTCTGAGCCGCAGGCGCTCTGGCGCCAGAGCGAGGCCGCGGCCGCGGCGGCCATGCCGCCGGTGCGGTCGCTGGACGGGTCCGAACGCAACTGGCCGGTCGATCCCGGCTGGCTGGCGGCGCTGGCTGCTGCCGCCGCGGCCTCCGGCCGGCCGGTGGACCTGGGCGCCTGGGCGGCCGCCTTGGCGCCGCGCTTCAGCTACATGGCCAGCACCATCACCACGACGAAGCTGCCGCCCCGGGCCACGGGCCTGCCGGCCCCGCCGGCCCTCACCACGGTGCAGGCGGTGCTGCTGCTGGCGCGGGCGGATACGGCGCTCGGCACCGCGGCCCGCAGCTACAGCTGGGTGAGGCAGGTATCCACCGCCCCCGACGGCTCCATCGTCACCGTGCGCCGGCAGGTGCCCG
>JAJYVM010000193.1 GCA_021792015.1 Bacillota bacterium
CGGGTACCCGCTGGCGGGACCGGTGTGAGCGCCGCCGCGAGCCGTCGTCGGACCGGCCCGGGCCGAAGGGCGAAGGGCGAGCCCGGCGCCGCTAGGCGAAGACGAGGCGGACGACCCAATCGGCCACGAGTGCCGGCTTGCTCTCGCCGTCGATCTCGACGGTCATCGTTCGGGTGAGGTGGACTGCGGCCGGGTCCTTCAACTCGACCGCGGACAGGACGCTGCTCGCCCGGATGTTGGACCCGACCTTGACAGGATTGATGAACCGTACGCGGTCGAAGCCGTAGTTGAGCGCATATGCGTCCGGATCGGTCCAGAGGCCCGCCTCATGGCTCATATAGGTGATGAGCGACAACGTCAGGAAGCCGAACGCGACGGTGGTCGGGAACGGGCCCTTCTCCACACTCCAGACCGGGTCGACATGCATCGGATCGTTGTCGCGCGTGACCCTGGCAAACAGGTCGATGTCGTCCTGCGCCTGCGCGCATGCGCGGCGGATGGCGTGCAGGGCCGTCACACGCGTGCGACTGATCCGCTGCATGTCCATGACCGTGCGTAGGTTGCCCAAACCCGGTCCGCCAGGACGGCCGGGGCGCGAGGCGACCAGCCCGCGTCACGGGAGAGCGGCGCTACCACAGCAGAGCCGATTCGGTCACCGCCGCGTCGGAGCCGAGAGGCGGGGTGGCGTTCCGCAGCGGGGCGTGATCCGGGTATGTTGGTGAGGTGGCCCCGGCGGCCAGCCGGGGCCACCCCCGTCGCCGGCAGCGAGGGGCCCCGGAAAGTGCCCTGCCCCGTGGTCATGCGCCGATCACGTCAGGAGTGAGAAGCGGGGGAGTGCCCGGTGGGAACTGACGGGGCCGCGGAGAGCCAATCGCCCCAGTGGTTGGATGAGTGGTGCGGACGGGCCCGCCTCGATCCGCCCGACGACATTGTCGCCGGCGCGATCGGCACATGGCGCGTGATCTTCACCGTCGGCCGCTACGGGATCGACAATGGCGGACGCCTGCGCGTCGCCATGCGGCTCGCCAGCGACTGGGGCGCCCCGCAGACGTCGGATCCCGGTGCGGACAACTACCTGACCGTCTCCACGACCGGCGATGCGCAGGTGCGGGCTGCCTTCGACGCAGGCGGCGGCCTGCGTCCGTTCATGCAGGCCGTGACCGTCCACGTTTCCCACGGCTCGCTCCGCGAGGGGGACGAGGTGACGGTCACCTACGGCGACCCGCGCGGGGGGAGCCGGGGCGCGCGCGCGCAGACCTTCATCGAGTCCAAATTCGAATTCCGCTGTCTCGTCGAGCCGTTCCAGTCGGGCATATTCGCGCGACTGCCTTCATCGCCGGTCACGGCCGTGATACCGGATGCGCCCGTGCGCCTGGTGGCGCTCGCGCCCTCCCTGGTCGGCGCGGGCGAGCCGTTCACGGTGCTCGTTCGCGCGGAGGACCGGTGGGGCAACCATGCGCGCGGTTGGTCCGGCCAGGTGCGGCTGGGATCCTCCGGTGACCCGGCGCGGTCCGGGGACACTGCCAGCGCCGCCCCCGCCGCCCCCGCCGCACAAGGCCTCTGCCGCATCCCCGACGTGCGGATCGCGCACCCCGGGTTCGCCCGCCTCGAGGTGGAGGATGCGGAGGCCGGCCTGCACGCCCGCACCAACCCCGTGCGCGTCCTCCGCGATCCGCCCCAAGACCGCATCTTCTGGGCCGACATCCACGGCCAGACGGATCGGACGGTGGGCACGGGCAGCGTCGACGAATACTTCGCCTTCGCCCGCGACGTGGCCGGCTTGGATGTGGCGGGGCACCAGGGCAACGACTTTCAGATCGACGCCGCCCACTGGGATGAGATTCAGGCCCTGGTCGCCAGCTACCACGAGCCTGGCCGGTTCATCACCTTCCTGGGCTACGAGTGGTCAGGCAACACGCCAGCCGGTGGCGATCACAACGTGTTCTTCCCCCTCGCCGACCGGGCGGCCATCCACCGGTCAAGCCACTGGCAGGTGGCCGACCGCTCCGATGCGGCCAGCGACCGCTATCCGGTGACGGAGCTCTACCGCGAGTTTCGCGGACGCGACGACGTGCTGCTGATTCCCCACGTGGGCGGGCGCGCCTGCGACCCCGCCTACCATGAGCCTTCCCTTGAGCCGGTGGTCGAGGTGGCCTCCGTCCATGGCCGCTTCGAGTGGCTGATCGAGGAGGTGCTCCGTCGCGGCTACCGCGTGGGGTTTGTCGCCAACAGCGACGACCATACGGGCCGCCCCGGAGCGGCCTACCCCACGAGTCACGCCTTCGGCGTCCAGGGAGGGCTGACCGGTGTCCGCGCCCCCCGTCTCACCCGGCAGGACGTGTTTGCCGCCTACAAGCGGCGCTGCACCTACGCGACGACCGGCGAGCGGATCTACATGGCGGTGCGGATGGGTGACCAGCCCATGGGGGCCGCCCTTCGCGCCGGGCTCCCGCCCGCGCTGGATGTCGAGGTTGCCGGAACGGCGCCCCTGGAATCCGTGGAGGTGCGGCGGGGCCTCGATGTCGTCCACTCCGAGCCGCTCGGCGCCGGCCAGGACCCGCGCCGCATCCGCATCGCCTGGGGCGGCGCGACCCTGCGCGGCCGCGGGCGTCACGTGACCTGGGACGGCGGCCTCACCGTAACGGGCGCGCGCATTCTCGAAGTGACCCCGTTCGCCTTCGACAACCCCGGCGAAGGCATCACCGGCTGGGACGCCGGCCATGTCGCCTGGTCCTCGGTCACGTGCGGGGATCACGACGGGATCGTGCTGACCCTCGATGACGCGGCGCACGCGACCATCGCATTCGTGTGCCCCCTGGTCTCCCTCACCTTTGGCGCGCGGGACCTGCAGCGTGGCGCCATCCGGCGCGACCTCGGCGGCGTGGGCCGGTTCGTCACGGCGCAGCTGGCGCCGGAGAGCCCGGGTCCGGAGCAGGTGACGTTCCGCTTCACCGATCGTGAGGCCCCGCCGGGCGAGCACGCTTATTACGTGCGAGCCGTCCAGGTCGACGGCCACATGGCCTGGTCCAGCCCCATCTTCGTAACGTACGACCCGCAGTGACGGGTCGAGGGGGGCGCCCTTGACGGAAGGCGGCAGCCGCCGCCTCCGGGTGGGGCACCTGCCAGCGCTGGGGGGTGGTTCCGCCCGCCCCCCAGGGCCGGCGCGGCCCGAGCGCTGAGCTTGCCGGCGGCCAAGCCCCAGCGGCCCTGCTCGCCCGTGTGGCCGCGAAACCGCGAAACCGAGAAACCGAGAAGCAACCGTGGAGGCGGGCGCGCCCCCACCCGGCGGAAGGGGCCCGCCCCCGTAGCCGCGCCTCGGGACACCTGCCGCCACCGCGCCGCGGACGGTCCGGGCTCCGCGGAGGCGTCGGCCGCCTCGCCACGCCGTCCATGTCCGCCAGGACCGCACGCCGCGGCGTGGAACCCCCACCCATGACCTTCGACCTTGTGATCCGCCATGCCACCGTCATGCCCGGCGACGGGCCGGGGTTTCCCGCCGACGTGGCCGTCGCCGGCCCGCGCATCGCCGCCGTCGGGCCGTCCCTGCCGGTCGACGAGGCCCGCCGCGTGATCAGCGGCGACGGGCTCCTCCTCTGTCCGGGGTTCATCGACATGCATGCGCACTCGGCGCTCTCCCCGTTCGAGGACCCCCTGCAGCTGCCCAAGCTGGCCCAGGGCTTCACCACCGAGGTTATCCACCCCGACGGGCTGTCGCCCGCCCCCGTCACCCGCGCGCGCGCCGGCGAGCGGCAGGCCTACCTCCAAGCCCTGGAGGGGCCCGGCCCCCGTCCGTGGCCATGGACCACCTTCGCCGAGCACCTGCAGGCCCTCGACGGTGCCCGTCCCGCCACCACACTGGTACCCTCGGCCGGCCACAACGCCGTCCGCGACTTCGTACTGGGCGCGGCACGCCGCGCGCCCGTGCCCGAGGAGCTGACGACGATGCGCCAGCAGATCCGGCTCATGCTGGAGGCCGGCGGGCGCACCCTGTCCTTCGGCCTCATCTACCTGCCCGGCGTCTACGCGGGCACGGACGAGCTCGTCGCCATGGCGGAGGAGGCCGCCCGCTTCGGTGCGCCGCTGGTGCCGCACATCCGCAGCGAGTCCGACCACGTGCTCGAGGCCCTGGCGGAGATGATCGAGGTTGCGCGGCGTTCGGGGGCGCCGCTGCACGTTTCGCACCTCAAGGTCATCGGCAACGCCCACCTTGTGGAGCCGATGCTTGAATTGCTGGACCGGGCGCGGGCGGACGGGGTGGACCTGACCTTCGACCAGTACCCGTATGGCGCCGGGAGCACGACCCTCGCCGCCCTGCTGCCGCCCTGGGCCCTGGAGGGAGGGCCGGTTGCGACCCTGGAGCGTCTCGGTGCGCGCGCGACCCGCGCGCGCATCATGCAGGACGTTGAAGCGGCGGCGCCCGGTTGGGAGAATTTTTACCGCGCCTGCGGCCCGGACGGCGTGTTCATCGCCGATGCGGCGCCGCCGCGGGGTGGCGACGTCGGCAAGTCGTTGGCGCAAGTCGGAGTGGAGCGGGGGAGCGACCCCCTGCAGGCGTTCCTGGAGATGCTCTGGGACACCCGCCTGCAGGCGACCATGATCGTGCACTACACGACGGAGGACATGGTGCGCGCGGTATTCAGGCATCCGGCCGCCCTGGTCGGCTCGGACGGGATCTTCGGCGCCCAGCCCCACCCGCGTCTGTACGCCACGGCGGCGCGCGTGCTCGGGCGATACGCCCTGCGGGAGCGCCTGATCTCCGTGGAGGAGGCCGTCTCCCGCCTGACCGCACGGGCGGCCGACCGCCTCGACCTCCGCGACCGTGGCCGCATCCAGCCGGGGTTGCGGGCCGACCTGGTCCTGCTCGACCCGGCGGAGTACGTCGACGTCGCCACGTACGAGAACCCGAAGCAATACCCGCCGGGGGTGCGCACCGTCGTCGTGGGCGGCCAGGTGGCGTGGGAGGGCGGCCGGGCCGTGGGCGCCCGCGCGGGGCGGGTGATCCGGACGCCACGCGGGCAGTAGCCGCCCTTTTTGGCGGAGGCCTGGCCCCGAGCACCTATCGCTGAATGGCGTGTGGTGGACCGTGCCACGGCCAGGGCCGCCGGCGCCCGATGCCACCGATCGCCGAATCGCGCGTGGCGGAGCTTGCCGGGGCCAGGTTGCCGGGCGTACGGTCAGCAGCGCGTCAGCCCTGCTGCAGCCCGTCGAGCACGGCTTCGGGTGAGACGGGAACCGAGCTGATGCGCACGCCCACCGCCGCCTCGATCGCGTTGCAGACCGCCGCCAGGCCCGGGACGGCTGGGGGCTCGCCCACGCCCTTGGCGCCGAAGGGGCCGTCCGCCGCGGGCACCTCGACCAGCTCGACCTCGATCTCGGGCAGGTCGGTGCTGCTCGGCACCATGTAGTCCGCCAGGGTGGCCGTGGTCAGCTGCCCCGCGTCGTCGTAGGCCATGGCCTCCAGCAGGGCGCGGCCGATGCCCTGTGCCACGCCGCCGCGAACCTGGCCGGTGATGGCCGCCGGGTTGAGGACGCGGCCGACGTCCTGGATCGCGACGTACCCCGTGACGTGGGTCATGCCGGTGTCGCGGTCGACCCCGACCCTGCAGAGGTGGACCGTGAACTGCGGCGCGGGCCGGTGCACGGCGGCGCGCCCCATGCCGTGCAGCGGCCGGTAGCGGCTGCCGAAGCGGTTGCTGAGGCGCGCCAGCTCTCCGATGGTGACCGTCCGGCTCGGGGCCCCCCTCACGGCCACGCGGCCGTCCGCCAGCTCCAGATCGGCCACCCTGGCCTCCAGCCGCTCGGCCGCAAGCTCCAGCACCTGGCGGCGCGCGTCCTGGGCGGCGGCCAGCACCGCCGGTCCGACCGAGTAGGTGATCTTGCTGCCGCCGGAGGCGCCGGCGTACGGGGCGTGGTCGGTGTCGGATGTCGCCACGCGCACCAGGTCGGGCGACAGCCCGAACACCTCCGCGGCGATCAGGGCGAAGGTGGTGTGGGTGCCGGTGATGTCGACGGAGCCGACCTGCAGCGTGAGGCTGCCGTCGGGGTTGACGCGGCAGCCGCAGGTCGCCGGCTCGAACGCGCCGGGCCAGCCGCCGACGGCGATGCCCACGCCCTCATCCGGCGGCAGGTCCTTGCGGTTATGCCACATCGGGTGCTCCCGGGCACGCTCCAGGCACTCGATCATCCCGATGCGGGGCCAGGTGCGGCCGTCCGGCATGGGGTCGCCCTCGCGTACGGCGTTCCGCAGCCGGAACTCGATGGGGTCGAGCCCAAGGGCGTCGGCCAGGCGGCTCATGTGCGACTCCAGGGCGAAGTAGGCCTGGGGCGCGCCGGGCGCGCGGTAGGCGCCGGCCGAGGCCTTGTGGGTCAGCACCTCGTAACCGACGACGTCGAGGTTGGAGCAGCGGTAGCTGCCGCCCAGCAGCAGCGCGGGCAGGCGAACCGTCCCCGCGGGCGCGCAGCCGGCGTCGAAGATCAGCTCCGCTGCCAGGGCCGTGAGGGTCCCGTCCCTGCGGGCGCCCATCTTGAGATGGATCGTGGCGCCCGGCGCTGGGTGGCTGACCAGGAAGTCCTGTGTGCGGTCGAGGATGATGCGGACCGGACGGCGGACGCGGCGCACAAGCGCCGCGGCCAACGGCTCGACGAGCCCGTATTTGGCCCCAAAGCCGCCGCCGCTCTCCGCCGCGATCACGTCGACGTCCCGCGCCGGGACGCCGAGGGACCGCGCCGTCAGGTCGCGCACGTCGAACTGGGCCTGGGTGGTGGTCCAGACGGTGAAGCCGCCGCCGGGCGCCCGCTCGGCCACCGCGCCCTGCGTCTCCAGGTACATCTGGTGAACGCGGGCCATGCGGTAGGTGTCCTCCAGCACGACGTCCGCGGCGGCAAAGCCCTGGGCCAGGTCGCCGCGCTGGAACTCGACCATGTCGCTCACGTTTCGCGGCCGGGGCCGGCGGGTCGCGCCGCCCGCGACATCGGCACCGTGCTCGCCGGCCTCCACCGCGCTCTCGGCGGCCGTCGCGCGGGTCAGCGGGGAGTCGGGGCGCATGGCCGCGACGGGGTCGCACACCACGGGGAGCGGCTCGTACGTGACGCTGACGGCGTCGGCACCGTCCTCGGCCGCGGCGTCGGTCTCGGCGACCACGACGGCGACCGCCTCGCCGGCGAAGAGGACCTCGTCGACGGCGAGGATCTCGGCGCCGCCAAGCTCCGCCCCGGAGAACGCGGCGATGACGCCTGGCACTCGCAGGGCCGCACGCACGTCCACGGCGCCGATCCGGGCGTGGGCGTACGGGCTCAGGACC
>JAJYVM010000194.1 GCA_021792015.1 Bacillota bacterium
CGGGTAGAACCACCGGATCAGCCGCATGCCGGCGACGCCTCCCCGGTCCTGGAGCCGGCCGGATCGCGGCGGGGCTCCACGTGCTGCGCCCGGCGCTCCTTCGGCTCGCCCTGGCCGGAGCCGTGGGCCTCGGCTCCGGCATGCTCAGACGGCGAGCCGCCGCGGTGCGGCGCACGGGGCTCGGCGACAGCATCCTCCGGAGCCGGGCCACGGGGACGCGGCGCGCGCGACCGGACCGCGCCATCGTCCCGGTGCGAGCTGCCCACCCCGGGCGCGCTCGCCTCCCGCGCGGGCTCGGGTGCGGCCAGATCCCGCGGCGGCGGAGCGGGCGCAGTCGCCTGGTCGCCGTCCACGGCCTCCGGGAGGTCGCAGTCGCGGTGCTCCACGTGCACCGGGACGCCCTCGCTGCGCAGGCGCTCGGTCAGCCAGTTGCCCACGACCACGGAACGGTGGCGGCCACCCGTGCACCCGACGGCCAGCGTGACCTGCGGCTTGCCCTCGGCCGCGTACTGGGGCAGCAGGAAGTCGCAGAGGCTGCCGAAGAGCTCCAGGAAGCGGTGCACGACCGGCCACTCCATCAGATACGCGCGCACCGCGGCGTCGTTCCCGGTCAGGTCCCGGAGCGACGGGACGTAGTGCGGATTCGGCAGGAAGCGGACGTCCATCACCAGGTCCGCGTCGCGCGGCAGGCCGTGGCGGAAGCCGAAGGTGACGATGTTGACCGCCATCGCGGCCGTGCCGGGACCCTCGCCGTAGATCTCCAGCAGGCGCTGGCGCAGCATGCGCGGGCCGAGGTCGGTCGTGTCGATGATGCGGTGGGCCCGGCCGCGCAGCGGCTCGAGCCGGCGGCGCTCCTCGGCGATCCCGTCCAGGACCCGTCCCGACGGGGCGAGCGGGTGGCGGCGGCGCGTCACCCGGTAGCGGTTGACCAGGGCGTCGTCGGAGGCCTCCAGAAAGAGGATCTGGTAGTGATAGCCCCGCGCCTCCAGCTCCTGCAGGGCGGCGGCGGCATCCTCGAAGAACTCGCGGCCGCGGATGTCGACCACCAGCGCGGCGCGGTTCACGCGGCCGGCGCTGCCGGCGCACAGCTCCGCGAACGTGGGGATCAGGGCTGGGGGGAGGTTGTCGACGCAGTAGAAGCCGAGGTCCTCGAGGGCGTGGCTGGCCTGGGACTTCCCGGCCCCGGACAGGCCGGTGACCACCACGAGCTGCAGACCCTCCACGGTGCCAGCCATCACCTTTCGTCCGCCGACTCCAAGCATACGCTCACTCGCGGGGCACTCACCAGAGCATCGTGTTTCGCCGGCAGGACTTCCGCACCGCCGGCGGCGAAGGTTGTGAGGAACGACGATTGCGAAGGGACTGAATGGCGCCATGGACGATCCCCTGCTCCTCATCCCGGGCCCGACGCCGCTGCCGCCGGAGGTGCTGGCGGCGCTCAGCCAGCCCATGATCTCCCACCGCAGCCCGGCCTTCCGCGACGCCGCGCGCAACGTGCGCGAGCGGCTGGCGCACCTGCTGCAGACGTCGGGCGAGGTGGTGGTGCTCCCCGGCTCGGGGACCGGTGCCCTGGAGGCGGCCATCGTCAACGCGTTCTCTCCGGGCGACAAGGTTGTGGCCGGGGTCTCCGGCGCCTTTGGCGACCGCTTTCTGAGCATGGCGCGCGCCTTCGGCCTGCAGGCGGAGGCCGTGTCCGGGACCTGGGGCCGGGCCCTGCAGCCGGCCGACGTGGCGGCGGCTGTCACGCCTGACACCCGCGGGGTGCTGCTCGTATACAGCGAGACGTCCACGGGCGTGCTGCTGGACCTGCAGGCGACAGCGGCGGCCGTGCGCGCGAAGGCGCCGGACGTCCTGATCCTGGTCGATGCGGTCAGCGCCCTCGGCGGCGCGCCGCTGCCGATGGACGCCTGGGGGATCGACATGGTCTCCTCGGGTGCGCAGAAGGCGCTGATGGCCCCGCCCGGGCTGGCGATCATCGGCGTGGGGCCGCGCGGGCTCGCGGCGATGCAGAACTCCCGCCTGCCCCGTTTCTTCTGGGACTTTCGCGTGTACATCGAGCGGGCGCGGGCCGGCGGGATCAACTTCACGCCGTCCATCGCGCTCATCATGGCGCTGGATGCCGCCCTGCGGCGCGCCGAGGCCGAGGGCTGGGACAACGTCTTCCGGCGGCACGCCGCCGTGGCCGCGCAGTGCCGCGCCGGCCTGCGGGCTCTGGGCTTTCAGCCGCTGGCGCCCGAGGGGGAGGCCAGCCCGACCGTGACGGCCGTGATCCCGCCCGCGCCGCTGCAGCCCGCCCAGGTGATCGACGCCATGGGCCAGCGCGGCATCGAGATCGCATCCAGCATGGGCCAGGTCGCCGACCGCGTCTTCCGCGTCGGCCACATGGGCTACGTCGGCGAGGCCGAGGTCGCCCGCTTCCTGTCCACCCTGCGCGATGCGGCGGCCCAGATGCGCGGGGTCGCCTGATCCGCGGAGCCCCACCGCTCCCGCCCCGGCTGGCGCCGGGGCGGGATTTTTTTCAGCAGGGCGGGGTGAGGCTCCACTGGCTGCCCGCCGTGCTGAGCCGGCTGCCAGCCTCCAGGATGTCGGGGCCCAGGGTGTAGTTGCTGCCGCCGGGGATTCCGATCACGTCCAGGGTGCCGGTCGCCAGGGCAACCTGGCGGCCGCCGTCCAGCGCGGTGATGGCGCTGCCCGGCACGTGGTAGAGGTAGGCGATGGCGGTCGCCCCAGGCACGACGCCGCTGTTCTCCGTCGTGCCGTACGGCCTGTAGCCGAGCTGGCGCAGCAGCCCGTCGGGGAACGTCGTCGCCACGCCGCCGGTGTCCAGGATCGCCCGCAGGTTCGGTGCATCGCCGCCGGGGCCGGATAGGGTGATCGGGAGCTCGATGCGGCTGCCGGCGGCGACCGGCGTGATGGTGCCGGTGATCGGGGCCGGGCAGCTGCTCTGGGCGGTTGCCGTGCTCGTCGCCGTGCCGCTGCCGGCGGGGGCGCCGGAGGCTGTGGCGCTTGCCGTCGCCGTGCCGGCCGGTGCCGTGGCGGTGCCCGTTGCGGGGGCGCCGGTGGCCGTCGCGCTGGCCGTGGCCGATGCGGTGGCCCCCTGGCCGAGTACGGCGCTGCCGGAGGCCTGGACCCATTGCGTGGTGAACACCAGGTTCTGGCTGCGCATGTACGTGACCGTCACGTGGTCGCCGATCCGCGTCTGGGCCATGGCCGACTGCAGGGCGCCGCAGTCGGTGATGGTCCAGGTGGCGCTGGCGTCCGTGGCGTCGGCGAGCCCGGTGATCACGTCGCCCACGCCGTCGGGGCTCTCGGCCGCCCCCACGAGGCCGGCGGCGCTGCCCGCGCTGCCAGGCTGGACCGCCAGCACCTCACAGCCCTGCACGCCGAGCGTGGGCGGAGGGTTGCCCACCGTGATGCCGAGCACCCCGCGCGGCGCGGAATGCACCTGGTCCCACGCGGTGACGGCCGACGTGGCGGTGGTGAGGAGGGCCCCGATCTGGGCCTGGGCCTGCTGGCCCGCGGTCAGGTCGTGGTCGGCCTGGGCGGCGGCGCTGGAGGCCGCGTTCCCGAACGTGGCGGCCGCCGGTGCCGTCTGCGCCAGCGAGGCGGCGGCATTGGCGGCGCCGTCGGCGGAGGTGGCGTCCGTCTCGAGGGTGTTGACCGCCTGCCTGACCTGCGCAACCGCCTGCTGCAGCGGGGCGAGGTCCTTGGACGGGTCCGCGGCGCTCGGGTTGCGGGCAAGGACCGGGGAGGCGACCGCGGCCACGCGCTTGGCGTCCTGCTTCGCCGAGGCCAGCAGGACGCTGATGCGCTGCGCCGCGGCCCGGGCGGACTGCGCGGCCTGGGCGGCGTTGCCGGCGGCGGTCCGGGCCCGCGCGACATCCGCGGCGAGCTGGGCGGCGGTCACCGTGGGCGTCGTCTTCGCGGCCGCCGTCGTGGTCGCGGTCACGCTGACCACCGGACGCCCCCGCTGGGGCAGCCCCTTGGCCACGACCACGCCGGCCACGGCCAGCGCGAGGACGACGACGACCCATGCGGCGCGGGAACCCCTGCGGCGAGGCAGCGGCTCAGGCGCGGGCGCGAGATCGTCCTCCCAGCGCGGCTCGACCGTCTCGGCGGCCGCGGCCCCCGCACCGTCCTCGTACTCATACTCGTAGACGAAGAACCAGTCGGTCAGGCGGTGGAAGAAGCCGCGCCGCCGGCGGACGGGTGGGGGCTGTTTGCGGGTCATCATGGCAGGCGCCTGCGCTGGCGCCGGGGCCGGCGCGCGCGGCGAAAGGGGCACCGTGTCGTCGGCCGACAGGGTCTCAGCTCCGTGGGACCGCATGGCCCACGGCGGCGGATACGTCGCCTGCTCCGTGGATAGCGTCGCCACGGCGGGCTCCCGCGAGGACACCGCGTCCGCGGGGGCAGCCTCGGGCGGAGAAGCGGGCTCGCGCGCGGGCGGCGCGGGCGGCGTGGGCGGCGCCGATCGCGCGCGCGGAGCCTCGCCGGCGGACGGCTCCTCCACGAAAAACCAGTCGAGCACGCGCCGCAGCATGCCGGGGCGCCCGTCGCTCATGGCCGAGTCCTGCACTCAGGGTTCGTCATGATACGACGTGCTTCGCCCCGCACAAATCGGGGCCCTTCCCGGGGGGGACGGGCCAGGTGCGCCCAAGCGACAGAGAACGCTGGCAGGGGCGCCAGCGCTTGGCCCATCTTGGCGTGCATCATTCACCGTAACGGATACCACGAATCGGGCGCCGAATCCACAAGGCTCGCCACAGCGCGCGGAAGGCGTCACCCGGCGGCGGGACGGCCGGCGCCAGGGGTGAAGCTGCCGAGGACCACCGCGTGCGAGGCGCCTGTCGCCCGCGCGACATTACCCGGCCGGCCCGTCCACGACAGCTGCGCGAGATAGGCGAAGGCGATCGCCTCCTTGGCGTCGCCGTCAAGGCCATGGGCCTCGCACGGCTCGACGGCGGCCGGGGCCAGGGCGGAGGCGAGCGCCGCCATCAGCGCCGGGTTGCGGCGGCCGCCGCCCCCCACGATGCAGCGCGCGACCGGGCCGAGGTGGGTCCGGATCGCATCCCCGATGCTTCGTGCCGAAAACGCCGTGAGGGTGGCCAGCAGGTCCGCATCCGGCATGGGCCAGCGCGCCCGCACCTCCGCGACCAGAGGCGGGCCGAAGACCTCGCGCCCCGTGGAACGCGGCGGGCGCCGGGCCGGGAACGGGTGCGCCATCAGGGCGGCCAGGGCCTCGCCGTGGACCCGGCCGGCCAGGGCCAGGGCGCCGTCCGCGTCGCAGCGCAGGCGGCCGGCGCCCACCAGGCCGGCGGCCGCATCCAACAGCACGTTGCCGGGCCCGGTGTCAAAGGCCAGCGGCGGGGTGTCGGGGGCCACCAGCGTGACGTTGGCGATGCCGCCGATGTTCAGCAGGGCACGCCGCTCGCGCGGGTCGGCGAAGAAGGCGAGGTCGAAGGCCGGCACCAGGGGCGCGCCATGCCCGCCCGCGGCCAGGTCGCGCCAGCGGAAGTCCGACACCACCGTCACGCCCGTGCGCTCCGCGATCACGGCGGGCGCACCCAGCTGCAGCGTCGCCCCGGGGGCGGCGGACGACGGCGGGATGTGGTACACCGTCTGCCCGTGGCTGCCGATCAGGGCCACATCCCGCGGCTGGAGCCCGGCCGCCGCGATGGCCGCCAGGGCCGCCGCGGCGAGTGCCTCGCCCAGCGTGCCGTGCAGGCGGCTCAGGCGGTCGACGGTGCCCTGCGCCGGCGTGCAGCACGCGAGGACCTCGGCGCGCAGGGCGTCGCTGTACGGATGGTGGACGTGGGCCAGCAGGTGCAGGCCCGCCGCGCCCGGCTCGTCGGGAAGGTCGACGGCGGCCGCGTCGATCCCGTCGGCCGAGGTGCCCGACATCAGTCCCACCGCGATCACGGCAGCTCCAGCCGGACCGGGAGGCGTCCGGCGGCGGCCCGCTGCCCGGTGAGGGCCTCGGCCGCCACCTCGACGGAGGCGGGCGCGGCGTCGTACCCGACCCAGACGGCGCGCGCCCCCGCGGCGGCGGCATCCCGCGCGGAGGCCGGGTTCACGCACCAGACGAAGAGGGGCCGGCCCGTGGCCGCCACAGCCGCGAGGGCGGCGGGGTCGGGGCGGCGGCCGATCCCGAGCACGACCGGATCCGTTCCGGGCGTGAGGGCGGCCGGCTCGGCGCGGTCAACCGGCACGCCCCGGGCGGCCAGGGCGTCGGCGAGCCCGGTGCCGCCGTCGACCACGGTGGCCCGCGCCCCGGCCGGCAGGCTGCCGGGCACCACCGCCGTGAGCGCCCGCTCCGCGATCTGGCGCGCCAGGGTACGGTCCGAGGGCCGGTCCAGGAGGAAGGGAGCCGCGTCGGGATCCGGCAGGCCGCGCGCCGTCAGGCCGAAGCGGGTGCAGGCGGCCGCGATCCGCTCCCGCGCTGCCTCCGCCCGCTCGAGCGGGATGCGGCCGTCGGCCAGCGCCCAGGTCAGGGCGTCCAGCGCAGCCGCCTGCAGATCGGGCCGGTGGGAGATGAGCGCGATGTCGGCCCCGGCGGCGATGGCGGCCACGGCTGCCTCCGGCGTCGTGAGGTCGGCGGTTGCGCCCCGCATTTCCAGGCAGTCGGTCATGACCAGGCCCGTGAACCCGAGCTCGCCCCGCAGCAGCCCCTCGATCACCGGAACCGAGCGGGATGCGGGCGTGCCGCTCGGGTCGACGGAGGGCAGCGCGGCGTGGCCCACCATCACACAGGCGATGCCGGCGGCCACGGCGGCGCGGAAGGGGTCGAGCGCATCCCCGGGCGGCTCCAGGACGGGCCGCTCGAGGTGGCTGTCCACCCGGCTGCGCCCGAGGCCCGGGAAGTGCTTGGCGACCGCCATGACGCCCCCTTCCTCGAGGCCGCGCAGCCACGCCGTTCCCATGGTGGTCACGAGCGAGGGGTCGCCGCCGAACGCCCGCGTGCCCAGGGCCCCGTCGGCCGCGCCGACGTCCAGCACGGGGGCGAGGTCGATGTTGACCCCGACGGCGCGGAGCTGGGCCGCCGTCGTGAGGGCGGCGCGCCGCGCCAGGCCCGCGTCTCCTGCCGCGCCCAGGGCCATGGCCCCCGGCATGCGGGCGGGACCGCGCGGCAGCCGGCTGACGGTGCCGCCCTCCTCGTCGGCGGCCACCAGCAGGGGCGAGGCGGCAGCCCGGTGGTCCAGGGCCGCCGTCAGCCGGGCCAGCTGCCCGGCGTCCGCCACATTGCGGGCGAAGTAGATCACGCCGGCGACCCCCGCCTCCTCG
>JAJYVM010000195.1 GCA_021792015.1 Bacillota bacterium
GGCGGACCTCGTCATCGCGCAGCGTGTCGCCCAGCTCGCCGACGTGCGATGTCGGCGGCACACCCTCCACGTCGCAGGTCTGAAGCCGCTGCACGTGCTCCAGGATGCGGCCGAGGCCGTCGGCCACGACCTCCTCCTGCTCCCGCGGCAGGGCCAGCCGGCAGAGCGCGGCCACATGCCGCACGTCCGCGGCACCGATCGCCATCAGGACACCCCCGTCTTCCGAGTCGACCCGTGCGGCTCAGCGGGGCCGAGGGCCGCCCACGCGGGGTTGTGCGCCCCGCGCGCCGGACGGGCCATCGGCTCCACCGCCATTCTGCCACAGCGATGGCCGCGCCTGCGGTGCGGAAGGCGGACGAGCGGCGCGGTGCGGCGCCCCTCGGCGTGGAATCGCCTGAGTGGGCGGCAGTGGCATCCCATCTGGGCGCCGCCGCCCGGGCCAAGGCGGCCATGTCGCGGAGCGCACGGCAAAACGGGGCCGGCGTTGCCGGCCCCGTCACAAGCTCGCCTGATTTGCGGTCCCTTCACCCCACCTTGCCGGGCTTGCGCACCCCGGGCGGGGCGATGGCCGGGTCGTGCAGGTGGCAGGCCACCAGGTGGTTCGGCCGCACCTCGCGCATCTGCGGCTCGACCTCTTTGCAGGCCTGCATCGCGTACGGGCAGCGCGTGTGGAAGCGGCAGCCGGAGGGCGGGTTGATGGGGCTCGGCACATCCCCCTCCAGCACGATCCGCTGCCGCTCGCGCTGGGCGATCGGGTTCGGCAGCGGGATGGCGGACATCAGGGCCTCAGTGTACGGGTGCAGGGGCTCCTCGAACAGGGCCTCGCTCGGCGAGACCTCGGCCATCTTGCCGAGGTACATCACGCCGACGCGGTCGGAGACGTGCTTGACGACCGACAGGTTGTGGGCGATGAACAGGTAGGTCAGGCCGAAGCGGTCCTGCAGGTCGTGCAGCAGGTTCAGCACCTGTGACTGGATCGACACGTCCAGGGCCGACACCGGCTCGTCGCAGACGATCAGCTTCGGGTTCAGGGCCAGGGCGCGCGCGATGCCGATGCGCTGCCGCTGGCCGCCGGAGAACTCGTGCGGGTAGCGCCGCATGTGGTGCGGGCCGAGACCGACGGTCTCCAGCAGTTCCTTGACCCGCTCCGTCTTGGCCGCGCCCCTGGCGACCCCGTGGATATCCAGGGGCTCGCCGACGATCTCGCCGATCGTCATGCGCGGATTCAGCGAGGCGTAGGGGTCCTGGAAGACGATCTGCATGTGGCGGCGCAGGGCGCGCAGCTCCGTCGGGTTCAGGCTGAAGACGTCCCGGCCCTCGAACAGCACCTTGCCTGAGGTCGCCGGCATCAGGCGCAGGATCGTGCGGCCGAGCGTCGTCTTGCCCGAGCCGCTCTCGCCCACCAGGCCGAACGTCTCGCCCGCCTGGATGCTGAACGAGACGTCGTCGACGGCCTTGACGTGCGCCACCGTGCGCCCGAGCAGCCCACCCGTGACCGGGAAGAACTTCACAAGGTGCTGGACGTCGACGAGCGGCTCGCCGCTACCGGCCTGCTGCTCCCGAACGCTCGGCTGCGTCGCGGTCGCCACCTACGCCACCCCCTGGGTGTTGATCTCGCGATAGCGGAGGCAGGCCACAAAGCGCCCGTCCTCGGTCTCCTCGAGGGTGGGATCCTGGATGCGGCAGATGTCCTGCGCGTACGGGCAGCGGCTGGCGAAACGGCAACCGGCCGGCAGGTGGGCCGGGTTGGGCACGGTGCCGGGGATCACGTGCAGCCGCGCCTTCGGCTCGCCGTCCAGGCGCGGGATCGAGTGCAGCAGGCCCTCGGTGTACGGGTGCAGGGGCTTTCTGAAGAGCGAGACCACGTCCGACATCTCCACGACGCGGCCTGCGTACATCACGATCACACGCTCCGCCATGTCGGCGATGACGCCCAGGTCGTGGGTGATCAGCATGATGGCGGCGCCGGTCTCCGACTGGAGCTTGCGCATCAGGTCGAGGATCTGCGCCTGGATCGTCACGTCGAGCGCCGTCGTCGGCTCGTCCGCCACCAGCAGCTTCGGATTGCAGGACAGCGCCATGGCGATCATCACGCGCTGGCGCATGCCGCCCGACATCTGGTGGGGGTAGTCGCGCGCCCGCTTCTCCGGCGACGGGATGCCGACCGCCCGCAGCATGTCGACGGCCCGCTCGAACGCCCGCCGCTTGTCCAGGCCCTGGTGCAGGCGGATGGCCTCGGCGACCTGGTCGCCGACGGTGTAGACGGGGTTCAGCGAGGTCATCGGCTCCTGGAAGATCATCGAGATGTCGTTGCCGCGGATCCTCCGCATGGCGGGCTCGGACTTCTTGAGGAGGTCCTCGCCCTCGAAGATGATCTCGCCGGCGATGATCTTGCCTGGCGGGTTCGGGATCAGCCGCATGACGGAGAGCGCCGTCACGCTCTTGCCGCAGCCGCTCTCGCCGACGATGCCCAGGGTCTCGCCCTTGCCGACAGAGAAGCTCACCCCGTCAACGGCGGGGACGACACCCTCTTCGGTGTAAAAATACGTCTTGAGGCCCTCCACGGTGAGCAGCGGCTCGGCCACACAAACGCCCTCCCCGATATTCGGCGGATATTCGTGACAGCGGCAGCACGTTCCTGCGCGGAGCGGATGCCTATGCGGCGGGCCCCCCAAAGTCCCCTCAGAGTTCCCTCAGAGTTCCCTCAAGCACGGCCGCAATCTTTACGCGCGGTGTTCGCCGGTGGGCGCGGGCGCTCCTTCCGCGGCGGCCGCGCTAGCAAGAAGTGACGTAAGATCGGCCTCATTCAGGACCGGAACGCCCAGCCGCTCCGCCGCCGCCAGCTTGCTGCCGGCCCTTTCGCCGGCGATCAGCATGGTGGTGCTGGCCGACACGGCGCTGCTCACGCGGGCGCCCAGCGCCTTGAGCCGCGCCTCCGCCTCGGCGCGTGGCATGGACGACAGCGTGCCGGTGAGGACGACGGTCTGGCCCGCCAGTGGACCGGGAGCGGCGTGCGCGACCGCGCGGCCGAAGTCGACCCCCGCGGCGCGGAGCTTACCCACCAGCGTTCGAGCGGCATCGCGCCGGAAGAACTCGGCGACGGCGGCCGCGATCTTGTCGCCGATCTCCGGCACGTCGCGCAATTGCTCCTCGGATGCCGCCATGATCGCATCGAGCGACCCGAAGTGCTCCGCCAGCACCTCCGCGACCCGCTCGCCGACGTAGCGGATGCCCAGCGCCAGGACCAGCGCCGCCAGCGGGCGCTTCTTGCTGGCCTCGATCTGCGCCAGCAGGTTTTGGGCGGACTTCTCCGCCATGCGCTCCAGGCCGGTCAGCGACGCCAGCGTCAGCGAATAGATGTCGGCGGGGTCGCGGATCAGACCGGCCTGCAGCAGTCGGTCGACCAGCTTCGGCCCGAGGCCGGCGATGTCCATGGCGCCGCGGGAGGCGAAGTGCTGGATGAAACCCTGGACCTGCGCCGGGCAGGCCGGGTTCTGGCAGCGGTGCGCCGCCTCGCCGTCCAGGCGGACGACCTCGCTGCCGCACACCGGACAGCGGTCCGGCATCACAAACGGGACCTCGTGGCCGTCGCGCGCCGCGACGTCCACCTCCACCAACTCCGGGATCACCTCGCCGGCCCGCTGGATCCAGACGTGATCCCCGGCCCGCACGTCCTTGTCGCGGACGTAGTCCTCGTTGTGCAGGCTCACGTTGCTGATGGTGATGCCGCTGACCTGCACGGGCTCGACATCCGCCATGGGCGTCAGCACGCCGGTCCGCCCGACCGACGTCCAGATGCGGCGCACGCGCGTGCGGCCGCGGGCGGCCGGGAACTTGAAGGCGATGGCCCAGCGCGGCGCCCTGGAGGTCGTGCCAAGCCTGCGCTGGCTGTCGCGGTCGTCCAGCTTCACGACGATGCCGTCGGTGCCGAAGCCCAGGTGCGCTCGCTGCTCACGCCAGGCCGGCAGGGCCTCGACCACGGCCTCGATGTCGGCAAACTGCCTGGCGTGCGGCTCGACGGGCAGGCCCAGCTCGCGGAGGGTGGCAAGCAGGACCCACTGCGACGGCGGCTGCGCCGACGCCTCCAGGATGTCGTAGAAGTAGGCGCGCAGGCGGCGCTCGGCCGTGGCGCGCGGGTCGACCTGGCGGACCCCGCCGGCCGCCGCGTTGCGCGGGTTGGCGAAGACGGGCAGCCCCTCGGCCTCGCGGTCGGCGTTCAGGCGGTTGAAGGCGGCAAACGGCATGTACACCTCGCCGCGCACCGTGAACCGCCCCGGCAGCGGCTCGCGCAGGCGCAGGGGGATCGGGGCCACGGTGCGCAGGTTGGCCGTCACGTCCTCGCCCGTGCTGCCGTCGCCGCGGGTGGCGCCGCGGACGAGGACCCCGTCCTCGTAGGTGACGGCGACCGACAGGCCGTCGATCTTATACTCCACGACGTAATCCGAGGGGCTGTCGATGGTGCGCGCAATGCGCGCACCGAACTCCCGCAGCTCATCAGGCGCGAACGCGTTGTCCAGCGACAGCAGCGCCGCCGGGTGACGCACCGGGGCGAACTGGCCCGCCACGGCGGACGAGGTCACCCGCTGCGTGGGGGAATCCGGGGTCACCAGGTCCGGGTGGGCGGCCTCCAGGGCGCGCAGATCGCGCATAAGGGCGTCATACGCCTCGTCGGTGATGACCGGCGCATCCAGCACGTGGTAGAGGTAGTCGTGGCGGCGGATCTGCGCGCGCAGCTCGGCGATCCGGCCGGCCGCGTCCTGCAAAGCCTCCACCCCCTCGCCCGTCAGGGGACGTGCTTCAGGCGCGCGTACGCCACGACCAGCGTGCGCCGGCCCGCGTCGGGGAAGTCCACGGTCACCTCGGCCTGGGGGCCGCGCCCGTGGACGGCGGTCACCTGGCCCTCGCCCCAGCGCGGGTGCAGCACGCGCTCGCCGGGACGGAAGTCCATGTCGCCGGCGGCGGCCACCTCCGGCACGGCGGCGGCGCGGCCGGGCAGGCGGCCGGGACCGCTCCCCGGCGACCAGGCGGCGTCCGCCAGCTGCGTGGGGGAGGCGCCGCGCCGCTCCTGCAGGTGCTCGGCGCCGATCTCGCGCAGGAAGCGGGACTCGGGGTTGGCGGCCGGGCGGCCGTACAGCGTGCGCTCGCGGGCGCTGCTCAGGTAGAGTCGGTGGCGGGCGCGCGTCATCCCCACGTAGCAGAGACGGCGCTCCTCCTCCATCTCGGCCGGGGCGTCCATGGCGCGCGCGTGCGGGAACACGCCCTCCTCCAGGCCGGCCAGGAACACGGCCGGGAACTCCAGGCCCTTGGCGGCATGCAGGGTCATCAGGACGACGCTGGGGGCGCCGGCGGGCTGATCGGCGCCGGCCCCCGGGGTCTCCTGGTCGGTGAGGAGCGCCACGCTGCCCAGGAACTCGCTCAGGCCGTCCATGCCGCGCAGGGGCCAGGCGCTCGCCACCGTCAGCAACTCGCCCAGGTTCTCCAGGCGCGTCCGCGCCTCGACGCTGGTCGGCGCCTCCGCGCGCAGCTCGGCCTCGATGCCGGAGAGGGCCATGGTCTCGGCGACCGTGTCCATGACGGAGTGCTCGGCGGCGAAGGCGCGCAGCTGATCCAGCACATCGGCCAGCTGCGCCGTGCCGGCCCGGCCCTGCTCGCGCAGGGCCTCGCCCAGGGTCAGGCCGCCGTCGTCTGACCCCGCAATCGCACGGGCGGAACCCGTGCGATCCATTGACCCCGCAATCGCACGGGCGGAACCCGTGCGATCCATGATGCGGGCGCGCACGCGCTCCAGGGTGGCGGGGCCGATCCCGCGCCTGGGGACCCCGGCGGCGCGCTGGAGGGCCATCCAGTCGCCGGGGTTGGGCAGAAGGCGCAGGTAGCTGCAGACGTCCTTGATCTCCTTGCGCTCGTAAAAGCGCAGGCCGCCGACGATCCGGTAGGGGATGCCGCGGGCCATCAGCGCCTCCTCAAAGGCGCGGGACTGGGCGTGGGTGCGGTAGAGCACGGCGCAGCCGTCGTAGGGCAGGCCCTCGCGGTCGTGCAGGCCGGCGATCTCGCGGGCGACGAAGCCCGCCTCGTCGCGCTCGTCCCAGGCCCGGTAGAGCGTGACGGGCTCGCCGCGGCCGCGGTCGGTCCAGAGCCGCTTCGGCCACTTCCGCTCGTTGTGGGCGATCACGGCGGCGGCGGCATCCAGGATGGCCTGGGTCGAGCGGTAGTTGCGCGAGAGCACCAGCACGCGCGCGCCCGGCCACTCCTGCTCGAAGCGCAGGATGTTGGCGATGTCCGCCCCGCGCCAGCCGTAGATGCCCTGGTCGACGTCGCCGACGCAGAAGAGGCTGCCGTGCCGGGCCGTCAGCAGGCGGATCAGGCGATGCTGGGCGGCGTTGGTGTCCTGGTACTCGTCGACGAGCACGTGCAGGAACAGGTCCGGGTAGCGGGCGGCGGCCTCGTACGGCCCCTCCAGGAGGCGGATGGTGAGGCCGATCAGGTCGTCGAAGTCCAGCGCGTTGCTGGCGCGGCAGCGCTCCTCGTACATGGCAAACAGGCGCGCCACCTCGCGCGCCCAGGGATCGCGGGCGCCGGCCGCCATGTCCGAGGGGCTGGCCAGCTCGTTCTTGGCCCGGCTGATGCGGCCGAGGACCGCCGCCGGCGGGAACACGCTCTCGCGCAGCTCGCGGGCGCGGATGCACTCGCGGATCAGCGTGCGCTGGTCGTCCGCGTCCAGGATCGAGAAGGAGGCGCTGTACCCGAGATCGCCGAGCTCCGCGATCTCGCGGCGGAGGATGCGCACACAGGCGGCGTGGAAGGTGTGGATCCACATCCCGGAGGCCTCCGGGCCCAGCATGGCGCCCACGCGGTCGGCCATCTCGCGGGCGGCCTTGTTCGTGAAAGTGATGGCCAAGAGGCGCCAGGGCGGCGCGCCCTGCGCGATCAGGTAGGCCAGGCGGCGGGTGAGGACGCGGGTCTTTCCTGAGCCGGCGCCGGCCAGGACCAGCAGGGGCCCCGGCGGCGCCGCGACGGCCGCCGCCTGCTCCTCGTTGAGGTCGGCCAGGAGGTCGGCCGGCTGCTCCGGCTGCAAGTGGGCGTCCATGCGGATGAGTATACATCCCAGGTCGCGGGCTGTGGCGCCTAGCCGCCGCCCCCGCCGCCGCCCATCCCGCCACCGCCGCCGCTGCTGCCACCGCCGCTGCTGCTGCTGCCGCCCCCGCCGCTGCTGCTGCTGCCGCCACCCT
>JAJYVM010000196.1 GCA_021792015.1 Bacillota bacterium
GGCCAACGCGGAGCTGGTGGAGGCGCGCCTGCGCCGCCTGGTGGGGCCCATGGATCTGCGCTTCTTCGGCAACACGACCTCCGCGCTGCTGGCCGTGGCCCACGGCGTCGAGTGGCGCCCGGACGACGAGGTGCTGGTGCGCGAGAACGACTTTCCGTCCGTCGTGCAGGCGTGGGGCGACCGCGCCCGCCGGGTGCCGGACACGGCGGCGCTGCTGAGCGCGATCGGGCCCCGGACGCGGCTGGTTGCCGCCTCGCATGTGGATTGGGCGACGGGGGAGCGGCTCGACCTCTCGGCGCTCGGCCGCCGCTGCCGGGAGGTCGGCGCCCTGCTCTGCGTGGACGGGGTGCAGGCCGCCGGCGCGATCCCCCTGGACCTGGAGTACGTGGACTTCTACGCCGTGGCGCCGTTCAAGTGGCTGCTGGGCTGGTTCGGGCTGGCCTTTCTGGCGGTCCGGCCCGGGGCCGCGCTGCGCGGGCCCGACTACGCGGGCCACATGAACCATCCGGCGCTGTTCGTCCTGCATGACACCCTCGCCTGGCTGCAGGACGAGGTGGGCATGGAGGAGATCTACGCGCAGGTCGCGCACCTGGCGGCGGCAACGGCCGAGGGTCTGAAGGCACGCGGCCGCACGGTCATCACCCCGGCCGCCCGCGCCGGCATCGTCAGCTTCGCGGACCCCGACGCGGAGGCGACGGTCGCGCGGCTGGCGGCGCAGGGCATCCAGGTCTCGGCCCGCCGCGGCGGCGTGCGCGTCTCGCCCCATTTCTACAACACGGAGGCGGACGTGGACCGGCTGCTCAGGGCGCTGTGAGCAGCGCCAGGGACTCCTCGGCGCCGTGCTCGAGCTCCAGCACGACCGGGCCGGCGAAGGTGGCCAGGGCAGCCCTGACGGCGCCAAGGTCGAGGTCGCCCGCGCCAATCGGCAGATGCGCGTGGCCGGGCCTGGCGTCGTGCAGGTGGCACCCGACGACCCGCCGCCCCAGGGCCGCGAACGCCGCGACGGGGTCCGCCCCGTCACTGAGTGCGTGGCCGAAGTCGAAGCACACCTTCGCGCCCGCCTGCTCGGCAATCGCCTCGAGCAGTGGCAGCGGTACGCCCTCCAGGTTCTCGAGGCCGAGGACGGCGCCAAGCGGGCCCGCCTGCAGCCGCCGGACGGCTGCGACGACGCGCTCGGCCAGCGCCATCAGCGCCACGGGGCGCGCCCCCTCGGGCGCCGCCGTCAGCAGGGTCTGCGTGGCGTAGTTGGCGGGATGCAGGGCCGCCAGCCTCGGCGCCAGCGGGGCCATGGCTTCCGCGGCGCGCTCGACGGACCGGAGGCTGCCCTCCCACACCTCCTGATCGAGCGCTGCGACATCCACCCAGACGAACGGCAGGTGGACCGTGGCCGCCAGGCCGGCGTCCCGCAGCACGCGCGCGGCCTCGCGCCAGGTGGCCGCACCGTACCCCGGATCGACGCTGCAGAAGTCGCCCGGAAACTCGAGGGCGTCCGCCTTGCTGGCGGGCGCCTCCTCGCGCAGGGCAGCCAGGAACGCGGCCGGCGGCGCCGGCCGCGTCCCTGGCTGCCACATCGACCGACAGGGTAAAGACCACACGACCCTAGAATGCCTCCATCTGGGGGTGACCGTATGCCCGGACAGATCGTGGCCCTCGGCGGCGGCGCGCAGCCCCTGCGCCTGGGTCCGGCCCTGGAGGAGTACCTGATGCGGCTCACGGGCCGCGACTGCCCGCGCGTGTGCTACCTGCCGACGGCCAGCGGCGATTCCGACGCCAATATCGTGCGCTTTTACCAGCACTTCCGCCAGCCGCGCTGCCAGCCATCCCACCTGCCGCTCTTCCGCCGCGAGGGCGACGACCTCCGCCCGCGGCTGCTGGAGCAGGACATGATCCTCGTCAGCGGCGGCAACACGGCGAACCAGCTGGCCATCTGGCGCCTGCACGGCGTCGATCTGATCCTGCGCGAGGCCTGGGAGGCGGGGATCCTGCTCTGCGGCGGCAGCGCCGGGTCCCTCTGCTGGTATGAGTGCGGGGTCACCGACTCCTTCGGGCTGCAGCTGGCCCCCCTGCATGACGGGCTTGGCTTTCTGCCGGGCAGCCACTGCCCGCACTACGACGCGGAGGTCCTGCGCCGGCCGGCCTACCGCCGCTACGTGGGCGAGGGCGTGCTGCCGGGTGGCATCGCCATCGACAACGCCGCGGGCGTGCGGTACGCCGGCACGGAGGTGGTCGAGGTCGTGTCGGCGCGTGAGGGGGCCCAGGCCTATCGCGTGGAGCGGGAGGCGGGTGGCGGCCTGCGCGAGGAGCCGCTCGTGGCCCGCCGGTTGTAGGCTGGCATGCGCGCCCGTCCCCGGGCATTGAGCAGGACGGGGAGGCGGGGTGGCCCTGGGCTGGCGCCTGCTCGCTGCGGTCCTGCTGGCGGCCATCATGGTCTTCGTGCTGGGGCCCCTGCGCCACGGCACGCCCGGCGCGCCGCCCCCCGCCGCCGGCGCCCCGCCCCTGCCGCTGCGCGGGCTGGCGATCGTGCTCGATCCCGGCCACGGCGGCATCGACAGCGGCGCCGTGGCGGCCGGCGTGCGGGAGAAGGATATCAACCTGGCGGTCGCCCTGGCGGTGGCGCGGCGGCTGAGCGATCTCGGCGCGCGGGTCGTCATGACGCGGCGGACCGATGTGGCGCCGGTGCCGCGCGGCCAGCAGCGCTACCTGCGCGACCGCCGCCGGCGCGCGGAGATGGCGCGGGAGAGCGGCGCCCAGGTCTTCGTCTCGATCCATGCCAACCACGTGGGCAGCCCGGGCCCGCGCGGCCCGCTGGTGCTGTGGAATCCGGCCGGCAGCCCGGGCGGCCGCGCCCTGGCCGCCGCCATCCGCGGCAGCCTGCAAAGCGCGCTGCGGGTGCCGGTGCGGCTGGCGCGGCAGGGGGTGCAGGTGCTGCAGTGGTCGGGCGTGCCGGCAGCGTTGATCGAGACCGGCTTCCTCAGCAACCCCGAGGAGCGGGCGGCGCTGCAGCGGCCGGCCTATCAGGCGAGCCTGGGCGGGGCGATCGCCGCCGGCGTCCGCGCGTACTGGATCTCGCAGCGAGCGCAGCAGACCCTGCTGCGGGGCCTCACCTGGTCCGGGGCGTAGGCCGGGGCCGCCGCCGCGGGCTGGGGCAGGCAGCCCGCGGCACCGTCCACCCGCCGAGCATGAGGGCCGGGGTCGGAAGGCTGGGTGCGGCGGGCGCGGCGTCAGGCCGGTCGCCGCCGGGGGGCGGGGCAGGGGGCCGCGAGCGCAGGCTCGCGGCCCCCCAAAGCAGCCGCCCGTGCGGCGGCGCTGGCTCAGCCCCTGTCCACAGGGTTGTCGGGATAGCTCACCCAGTCGCTGTAGCTGCCCACGTAGAGCGGCACGTCCCAGCGCCCGGCCAGGGCCAGGGCCAGCAGGTTGGCGCAGGCCGAAACGCCGCTGCCGCAGGCCGCGATGGCGGGGCGGTCGCCGACGATGCGCGCGAAGCGCTCGCGCTGGGCGGCCGGTGGCAGCCAGCGGCGATCGGGGCCCAGGCCCTCCTCCCACCAGGCGTGCACGGCGCCGGGAATGCGGCCGGGGACCCGGTCGAGCGGCTCGACCTCGCCGCGGTAACGCTCGCCGGCCCGGGCATCCAGCAGCACGACATCGGCGGGGCGCGACTTCACGGCCGCGATGTCGACGACCATCTCGGGGCGGGGCCGCGGCGTGAAGGTGCGGGCCGGGCGGGCGGGCGGCTGGCTCGTGAGCGGCGCCCCTGCGGCGCGCCAGGCCGGCAGGCCGCCGTCCAGCACGCAAACGTCGTCGTGGCCCAGGTGGCGCAGCATCCACCAGAGGCGGGAGGCGAAGCTGCCGTCGTCGTCGTAGGCCACCACGGTCACACCGGGGCCGATGCCGGCCGCGCCGAACCGCTGGGCGCACACCTCTGGCGCCGGCAGCGGGTGGCGCCCGCCGTGCTCGGCCTTCGGCCCGGCCAGATCCGCATCGCAGCTGAAATAGGCGGCGCCGGGAATGTGCCCGCCAGCGTAGGCCGCCGCACCGGCCGCTGGGTCGCCCAAGCGGAAGCGGCAGTCGGCGGGGAGGATGTCGGGCGCGCCCAGGCGCTCGCGGAGCCATTGCACGGAAACGATCGGCTGCGTGGACAGTTGCACGCGACCCCCTTTCGATTCGTCAAGCACAATGCTATCGCAGTGGCGGCTGGCCCGCCTCCGCCGGCAGCGGCTCCCGCCGCCCCAGCACCGGCAGCCGTGGGGCCACGGGCGCCGGGTACTTCAGCCCCGAGCCCGTGTTCAGCAGCACGACCCGGTCCGTCTCGCGCAGCCAGCCCGCCGCGCGCAGCATTCTGGCGGCGGCCAGCGTGGCCGCGCCCTCCGGGCAGGCGAGGATCCCGTGGGTGGCCGCCAGCTCGCGCACCGCGCCGTGGATGTCCGCGTCCGCGACCGCCACCGCCGTCCCGCCGCTCTCGCGCAGCGCGCGCAGCACCAGCGCCCCGCCGAACGGGCTCGGCACGCGCAGGCCGCCGATGTCTGTGTGCACGCCCTCCCAGGGCTCCGTCCGCTCGGCGCCGGCCGCGAACGCCCGCACCACGGGCGCGCACCCAGCCGATTGCACGGCCACCAGCCGCACGCCCTCGCCCGGCACCCACCCGAGGGCCCGCAGCTCCGCGAACGCCTTATGGAGCGCCACCACGCCCACCCCGCCGCCGACCGGGCAGAGCACGGCGTCCGGCAGCCGCCACCCAAATGCCTCCGCGATCTCGTAGGCGATGGTCTTCTTGCCCTCGACGCGGTACGGCTCGCGCAGCGTCGATGCGTCGAACCAGCCGCGCGCGCGCGCCGCCTCGCCGACCAGCGCCCCCGCGTCGCCGATCAGCCCGTCCACAGCGTAGGCCCGCGCTCCATACGCCGCACACTCCGCCTTCGCCGCATCCGTCGCGTCCGCCGGCATGACGACCGTGATCGCCAGCCCCGCCCTGGCGGCGTACGCCGACCATGCCCCGCCCGCGTTGCCGGCCGTCGGCAGCGCCACGTGCCGCGCGCCCAGCTCGCGCGCCCGCGCCAACCCCACGGCCGCGCCGCGCGCCTTGAAGGTGCCGGTTGGGTTGCACCCCTCGTCCTTCAGCCAGAGGCGGCCGAGCCCGGGCACACGCAGGAGCGGCAGCAGCGGCGTCCAGCCCTCGCCGAGGCTGACCTCCGCTTCGCGCCCGCGCACGGGCAACACCGCGCGGTAGCGCCAGAGCGAGCGGTCCGTCCCGATGGCCTCGCGGCCGATCCCCTCGAGGTCGTAGCGGGCGAGCAGCGTGCCCCCGCAGCCGCCGCAGACGGTCTGCAGGCGGTCGGGATCGTGGCGGCGTCCGCACTGTGCGCATTCGAGGTGACTGAGCGGCATGGCGGGAAACCCTCTTCCGTCGGCGCTTTCGCGCCTCCGGCCCGGCCCACCTGCCTGGGGGAGGGCGGGGCACGGGCGAGGGCCGGCCCGAAGGGCCGGCCCTCGCGTGGTTCTCAGAAAGCGGATCTCAGCGGTCGGCCTCGGCCCGCGCCGTGCGGCAGTCGGCGCAGCCGGTGTCGGCCATCTCCGGGTCGGCGGCCGCGCAGTCCGCGCAGAACTCCCGCCCGCAGCTCGGACAGCGGCAGCCGTGGTCGCCGACCTCGCGGTTGCAGCGCGCGCAGCGCTCGCTCATGGCATCCACCCCCGCCGGGTAGCATGCGCGAGCCGCACCTTCGCCAGCGACGTGCGCCCCGGATGCCGGGGCCGCTCACGGTGTGCTGCCGGGGCAGCCAGCGCCGTCGGCGCGGCGGCCGCAGCGGCGGTAGGGTGCCACCACGCCCTCAGCCTCGGCCAGCACGGCGGGGCCGTGGCGCAGGCGGGCGAGGGCGTCGTCCAGGGCGGCGCGATGGCGTGGCGCCAGCTCGGCGGGCACCTCCGCCAGGTCGAGGACCTGCGCGCGCCCGTCCGGGGTGACGAGCACGTCGGCCTCGAGGTCCAGCCAGTCGATCGTGCCGGCCGCGATCGAGGTGTCGGTGGCGACGTTGCAGTACGCGCCGAGCGTGGCGCCCGCGGGGTCGACCCAGAGATAGACGTTGTATGGGCGGTCGGCCCAGAAGAGGCCGTAGCTCCACGAGCCGGAGGGGATGGTGAGCTCGCCCAGGGTGACGCCGCGTGGCACACGGTAGAGCACGATGGCGCGCTCGCCGCCGACCTCCAGCGCCTCGCAGGTGAAGCGCTGCATTCTCCCGTCCAGCTTGCGCTTGATCTCGACGATCGTCATGCGCCGCCTCTTCGGCGCCGGCATGGCGGACCCTCCCAGGACGGGCCATAATAGCCGGCAGGAGGGGAGCGACATGCCGCTATCGCAGCGGGTGCGGGCCATGCTGGAGGCACCGAACATCGCCCATCTGGCGACCCTGATGCCGGACGGCTCGCCCCAGGTGTCGCCAGTCTGGGTCGACACCGACGGGACCCATGTCCTGGTCAACACGGCCACGGGCCGCATCAAGTGGAGCAACGTCCGCCGCGACCCGCGCGTCGCCATCGACGTCACGGAGCGCGACAACCCCTACCAGATGGTGACGATCCGCGGCCGGGTCGTCGAGCTGCGGAAGACGGGCGCCAACGCTCACATCGACAAGCTGGCCAAGAAGTACACAGGGCGCGACAGCTACGGCGTCAAGCCCGACGAGCACCGGGTCGTGCTGGTGATCGAGCCCGAGACCGTCTCCGGCGCGTGACCGAGGCCCTGACGGCCCTGGGTATCCCCGGGGCGGAGGTCCTCGGACGGGCGCCCGGCGAGTCCGGCCGCCCTGTCTGGCATGTCCGTCACGGCGGGCGCGAGTATGCCATCCGCGAGCTGCCCGCGGCCTTGGCGCGCGAAGAGGCGGCCCTCCACCGCGCGGCGGCCGCGGGCGGCGTGCCCGTGCCGGAGGTCTGCGCCGAGGCGCCGGGCCTCCTGCTGGTGGCCTGGTGTCCCGGCGTGCCGCTGCTGGAGGCGGGGGACGCGGAGCCGGATCTCCTGGGCCGCGCCTTTGGCGAGATGCAGGCCATGATCCACGCCCTGCCGGCGCCCGCCTGGATGCACCATGCCGGGCCGGTGCCTGGCGCTGCCCTGCTGCACATGGACTACCACCCGCTGAACGTGCTGACGGACGGCGAGCGGATCACGGCGGTCCTGGACTGGACCAAC
>JAJYVM010000197.1 GCA_021792015.1 Bacillota bacterium
AGCGCATGGGCGAGGGGCGCCTCCCAGCCCTCCCTGTCCCACGTGTGGTCGTACAGGGTCTTGAGCAGCTCCGCCATCTCGCATCCCCCTTCGCGGTACCATGAATGGGACGGTCGGTGTGTAACGTGTAAAGTTCATGTTAAACGTTACACGGATGGGGCGCAACGGTGGATCTGGCCTGGACGGACTTCCTCAACAGCCTCGTGCGCGATTGGCGTGGCGGCGGTGGGCCGGCGGAGGACCACCTCGCGCAGCCGGCGTGGCAGTCGGCCTTTCTTGCGAAGTGGGGGCTGGATGCGCCGGTGCCGGCGGCCACCGCCGACTTGGACGCGGCCCGGCGGCTCCGGGCGCTGCTGCTGGACCTGGCCGCGCGGGTGCTGGACGGCGGCACCATCCCAGCCGACGGCATCGGGGCGCTGAACGCCGCTTTAGCCGGCGCGCCCGTGCGGCGGACCCTGGAGGCCGGCGGGGAGCACGCGTATGCTGTGCGACTCGGCCCGGCCGCCACGGGCTGGACGGTCGTGCTGGGGGAGGTCGCGGCCTCGTTCGCGCGCACGCTTGCGGAGATGGATCCGGCCCGCATCCGCCTCTGCGCCAACCCCGACTGCCGCTGGGCGTTCTACGACGACACGCGCAACGGCAGCAAGCGCTTCTGCGAGCCGTCCACCTGCGGCAACCTCATGCGGGTGCGGCGGTTCCGGCGGCGGCGGACCTAGCCGCCGGCCCTCACTCCCAACGCCAGGTGCGGGCGCCGATCGCGCCACAGACCACGAGCCACGCCAGCAGCCCGATGATGTCGCCGGTGATCGCCGGCGTGAAGCCGGCCGCCTGGCCGGACATCAGGCCGCGCACGGCGTTGGCGAGGTAGGTGAGCGGCAGAAAGCCGACGATCCGGGCCAGGGCGGCCGGCAGGGTCGTGACGGGGAAGAAGATCCCGCAGAGAAACATCATCGGGAACGTCACGAAGTTGATGATGGGGATGGTCGCCTCCTGGCTGTGGGACAGCCCGGCGATCATGAAGGCGATGGCGAGAAAGACGGCGATCCCGAGGACCGCGATGGCCAGCAGCGGCCCCGCGGGGACGACCACGCGGGCGTGCAGCACATCCACCGCCATCCAGATGACGATGGCCAGCGTGGCGAGGCTGATGATGAGGTTGTTCAGCACCACCGCGCCGAGGAACTGGACGGGCTGCAGGGGCGTGGCCAGGAAGCGCCGCAGGATCCCCTGCTCCTTCCAGCGCGTCAGGCCGGCGCCCACGCTGAAGAGGGCGTTCTGCATGATCATGAGCGCCACAATCCCCGGCACCAGAAAGTCCAGCAGGGTCGCCTGCACGCTGTGGCTCACGGGACTCGCCGCGATGGTCAGGGAGGGGGGCCGCCCGCTGAGGCGGAGGTCGAGGGCCGACACGGAGGCCTGCACCGCGGCCACCGCCTCCTGCGCGGCGATGTAGTTGGCGTCGTTGTAGTAGAGGTGCATCGCCAGCGGGGCCGGCCCGGCCGGCACGACCAACAGGGCGTCCTCCCGGCCCGCGCGCACGGCCTGCAGCGCCGCGGCCCGATCCATGCGGGTGACCTTGAAGATGGGGATGGCGGTGAACGCGGCGGCCACCTGGGCGGCCGTGCCGCCGGCCGGGCCCGCGACCGCAAGGTTGACCTGGAGGCCGCCGCCGTTCCCGATCAGCCCGAACACCAGCATGATCACGATGGGGAAGAACAGGGTCCAAAAAAACCCCTGGCGGTTGCGCACGGTGGTCCGGATCAGGGCCCGCGTGAGCGTCAGCACGGCACGCATCAGTCGCGCAGGCTCCTTCCGGTCAGCTTGAGGAACACGTCCTCCAGGGTGGCGCCGCGGGTGGCGAGACCCGTGAGGTGCTGCCCCGCGTCGCGCGCCCAGGTCACCAGACCGACCAGGGTCTCCTCCAGGCTGCCGGTCTCCAGGGCGATCCGCTCCCCACTGCGGTCGATGCGGTTCAGGCCGGGCAGCGGCAGCCCGTCCGGCAGGGCCACATCCGGCGCGAGCTCGATGACGGCCCCAGGCAGGTGACGGCGGATGAGGTCCTGGGGACTGCCGACATCCAGCACCCGGCCGTGGTCGAGCACGGCCACGGTGTCGCACAGGTACTCCGCCTCGTCCATGTAGTGCGTGGTGAGGATGACCGTGCGGCCCTCGCGCCGGAAGGCGGACACGAGGTCCCAGAGGTTGCGGCGGGCCTGCGGGTCGAGCCCCGCGGTGGGCTCATCCAGAAAGACGACCTCCGGATCGTGAACCAGCGCCGTCGCCACGGCGAGGCGCTGGCGCTGGCCGCCCGAGAGGCCCTGGACCCGGGCGGCGCGCTTGTCGCCGAGACCGAAGCGGTCGATCAGGTCGAGCACCGGCAGGCTGCGTGGATAGAGGTCGGCGAAGAGCCGGATCGTCTCCTCCACCGTGAGCAGGGGGAAGAAGCTGCTGCTCTGCAGCTGGATCCCGAAGCGGTGGCGCGCGACCTCCGGCCGGCGCACGAGGTCGACGTCGCCATAGACGATGGCGCCGGCGTCCGGCCGCCGCAGGCCCTCCACCATCTCCAGCGTGGTCGTCTTGCCGGCGCCGTTGGGGCCCAGCAAGCCGAAGATCGCGGAGGGCGCGATGTCGAGGTCCAGGCCGTCGACGGCCGTGAGCGACCCGTAGCGCTTGGTCAGGCCCCGGACCCGGAGGGCCGATCCGGCCAGGTTCTTCCGCCTCCCGGGGGAGCCATTCGGCCCCCCGCGCAAGGCCCCCTCTTCGTCACGGCGTCACGGTCACCGTGCCCACCATCCCCGCTGCGGCGTGCCCAGGCACCGTGCAAAGGATCGGGAAGGTGCCCGCGGTGTTGAAGGTGTGGGTCCAGCTCCCGCCCGGCGGGATCAGGGGCGAGGCGAAGGCGGGGGTGGCGTTCGCCCCGTTGAGCGTGCCGTTGACCACGTTGTGCGGCACGTCGTCGTCGTTGACGAACGCGACGGTCGTGCCGACCTTGATCGTGATCTGGGCCGGGTCGTAGCGCAGGTTGTCCATGCGGACCGTCACCGAGGCGGCCGTGGCTGTGCCGCTGCCGCCGGTTGAGCCGCCGCTGCCGCTGCTGCCGGGCGCCGCGCCACCCCACCAGAAGCCGCGCATCATGCCAGGCCCGTAGCCTGGGCCGTAACCGGAACCGTAATCGGGTGTGCACCCCGATGCGCACCCGGGTCCATAGCCGGGCCCGTACCCCTGGCCGTAGCCCCACATCATGCCGGGGCCGTACCCATAGCCAGGCCCGCCGCCAGGGCCGTACGCCGCGCCGGAGGTGCCCGCGCCGCCGCCCCACCACGGCGCCGCCATGGCGCCGACGCCCGCCACACCCACCAGGACGGCCACCAGGCCGGCGATCAGCCAGCGCCCACCTGCCATGCGGATCGTCTCCTCTCCCTTTGAGCCTGCGTCCCAGGCGCCTGCCCGCGCATCGGCCACGCGGCCCGAGCCCCGTAGCCGCTCGGACGGGGTAGGAGCCGCCGCCCTCTGTGCGGAACCCTGCCCCGCGAAGGGGGCGGATCCGCAGATGGCCGACCTGATCCTGCACAGCGGGCGCGTGTTCGATTCCGTGGCGGGTGATGTGGGCTCCGCGACCGCGGTGGCCGTCACCGGCAACCGCATCCAGGCCGTGGGCTCCGACAGCGAGATCCGGGCCCTGGGCGGCCCCGGCTGCCAGTACGTCGACCTCCGGGGTCGCCTGCTGGCACCCGGCCTCATCGATGCCCACTGCCACTTCCAGGGCTGGGGCATGGCCAAGAGCGCCATCGACCTGAAGGCGCCCTCCATCCGGAGCCTGGGCGACGTCGGCCGCGCCGTCCGCGACCGTGCCGCCACCTTGGCTCCCGGGACCTGGGTGCGCGGCCGCGGCTACGACCAGGGCAAGCTGCGCGAGGGCCGCCACCCCGACCGCGCCCTGCTGGACGAGATCGCCCCCGACCACCCGGTCGTCCTGACCCGCACCTGCGGCCACATCGCCGCCGTCAACTCCCGCGCCCTGGCCGCCATGGGCGTGGACGAGCGCACCGCCGACCCGGCGGGTGGCCGCTTCGGCCGGGGCCCCGACGGCCGCCTTGACGGCATCCTCTACGAGACGGCGCAGCGCGCGCTGCGGGCGGCGATGCCCGAGCCCAGCGAGGCCGACCGCATCGAGGCCATCGCCGCCGCCTCGCGCGACTACCTCTCCTACGGCGTGACCAGCGTCCACGACGCCGGGGGCGCCGAGCCCGCCCTGATGCAGACCGCCCGCGCCCAGGGGCGCCTGCTGACGCGCGTCTACCTGATGCAGGTGGGGCAGGAGGGCGACACCGCCCGCGACGATGCCCTCGCCGAGATCGGCATCCGCACGGGCTTCGGCGACGACTGGCTGCGCATCGGTCCCTTCAAGCTCTTCGCCGACGGCAGCTCCTCGGGCCCGACGGCCGCCACGCGCGACCCCTACGCCATCGACCCCGACAACCGCGGCATCCTGCGCATCAGCCAGGAGGAGGCCGACCGCCGCTACGCCGCCGCCCACGCCCGCGGCATGCAGGTGACGGCCCACGCCCAGGGCGATCACGCCATCGACATCATCCTGACGGCCATCGAGCGGGCCCAGGCCGCGCACCCGCGCCCCGACCCGCGCCACCGCATCGAGCACGCCGGCATCGCCCAGCCGGACCTGGTCGCCCGCATGGGCAAGGCCGGCGTGATCCCGGTCGCCCAGCCCGTCTTCGCCTACGAGTTCGGCGAGGGCTACGTGCGCGACTACGGCCCCCAGCGCGGCCACCGCTTCATGCCCTGCCGCGCCTTCCTGGAGGCCGGCATCCCCGTGGCGCTCTCCTCGGATGCCCCGGTGACGACGGCCGATGCGCTCTTCGGCCTGGAGATCGCCGTGACGCGGCGCTCGCAGGGCGGCCCGGCCATCGGCGGCGATCAGGCCCTGACCTGGCAGCAGGCCCTGGTCGGCTACACCCGCAGCGCCGCCCGCGCGGCGTTCGAGGAGGACCGAAAGGGCGCGATCATCCCAGGCTACCTGGCGGACCTGGCCGTGCTGAGCGGCGAGCCGCCCAGCTTCCGGGCCGACCTGACGGTGGTGGACGGCCAGGTGGCGTACGAGCGGCCGCAGGCCATGTAGGTCGGGGCGCGCGGCCGCGCGCCCCGTCACAAACGCGCTTCGGGTACCATGTCCGCGGGGGTGGGTGCATTGGTGCACGTCGACCAGGAGGCGGTCCGTGCGCGGGTCGCGGCCGTCCTGCCGGCTTTCCCGGAAGTCGCGGCCGCCTACCTGTTCGGATCGGCGCTCGGCGAATGCCGGCCGGACAGCGACATCGACGTGGCACTGATCCTCCGCGCGGCGCGCGAGGCTGCGGCGGACTTCAGCCCAGCCCCGTTCGAGGGCGTGGTGGCCGCCGCCCTCGGCCCCCTGGCCGGGCATCCCGTCGACGTGGTCGCCCTCGACCGCACCAAGCCCCTGATTGCCATGGAGGCGCTGCGGGGTCGTCCGCTGTTCGTCGCGGACCAGGACGAGCTGGCCGACTTCATCGAGGTCGTTGCCCGTGCGTATCCGGATGCCCGCTACTGGTGGGACCGGGCCGTGGCCGACGTGCTCGCGGGGGTGAGGCGTCCGTGAGTGCGGATGTCGGGCGGGTGCAGGCCCGCCTGGCCGATATCGCAGAACAGGCGGCGGCCCTGCGAGGCTACTTTGCCGGCGTGGGGGACGAGCAGGCCGATCCCCTGCGGCGGTCTGGACTTCGCTACGCAGTCCAGACCGCCGCCGAGGCCATCATGGATGTCGCCTATCACCTCTGCGCCCGAGGATGGTCTCACGCGCCCAGCGACGCCCACGACGCCCTGGACTTCCTGGCCGCCCGTGGCGTCCTGCCGCAGGCGCGACTCGCCGCCTGGCACGGCCTGATCGGCACACGCAACCGCCTCGTCCACGGCTACCTGGACGCGTCGGAAGCGCGTTTCCTGCGTGATGTGGAGGCGGGCATCGCCGACCTCGACGCCTTCATCGCGGCCGTGCAGGGCTGGCTGGCGGTTCAGGGCGCATAGGCGGGCGCAGGCGCCCCGCCGTGCCAGCATTCAGCCCACCCCCCGCCGTTCGGCGAGTCTTTTTGTGTCCGCAACCCGCCTCCAACGCACCGCGCCGCCGGGGCGTAACCCACGGGCCCCAGCCTGATGTCGATATCCCCCGGCTGCCGGCGGCGGGCGATCCTGGCGTCTGTGCGCTCTGGCCTCAAATGAGGCGGCTTTTGCGACGCTCGCCGCCTTGCCGCGGCTCGTGCGCCTGCTGGGCGCCTGAAGGGGGAGGTCGCGCTCATGGCAGCGCGCGGCTTCGTGCAGCCCAGCGACACCCGTGTCCAGGCGGAGACCCCGCCGTACCGGGACGTCTGAGGCACAGTCGTTGGACTGGCGCATCCCAGCCACTCCCCGTTCACGGGCAACAGCGCCACGGGGGGCGTCTGAGGCACAGTCGTTGGACTGGCGCATCCCTGCTCTGCTACCGTAGGTAGGCGTGAGCGCCTTTGCCCGCGCGTACGCGGGAAGGCGCCGCCGGCGGGCGGAGCGGGGGGTGCTGGTGTGCGGCGGGTGGCCATCATCGCCGCCGTGATCGGGCTTGTGGCTGCGGCGTGGCCGCTGACGGCGCGGCTCGGGGTCGAGGCGCGGGCGCGGACGGTGGACCTCGCCGTCGACGGGCCGTCGATGTCTGGCCTCGCCAGCCTGAGCGGGATGCGGCTGCCGCAGCTCCTCGACGAGCTGCGGGCGGTCGGCGTGACGGCCGCCGTCGTGCCGGAGACCACGCTGGCTGATCTGGTCGACGCCGGTCAGGTGGCGGTCCTCGGCGGCGACGTGGTGCTGGCGCGGCGGGCCCTCGGCCATGACCCCCTGCCCGGGGTGACCGTCCAGCCCACGGCGACCTATGTCATCGGCGCGGACGCGGCGCTGGGCGCGCACCTGGCGGCCGCGCTCCCAGCGGGCCTGGTGAGCCAGGTCGGCACGGCCTCCGTCGCCCACGGGCTGGGCAACATCGTCCTGCAGGTCGGCGTGCCGGCCGGCACGGCGTTCAACCTGCCCATCGGCTTTCTGCCGCAGACCCTCGCGCCGTATGCCGCCTCCGGGATGCACGTCGTGCTCTCCATGAAAGACATC
>JAJYVM010000198.1 GCA_021792015.1 Bacillota bacterium
CCGGCGGGGCCGTCGTGCGCGAGAAGCTGGCGTGGGTGCGCCCGCGTGCCGCCGGGTACACCGGTAAGGGCGTCTACCGGGCGGTGGCCGGGGCCGGCGCCCTCGGCTACGGGCGCCAGGCCGCCGGCGTGGTGCCTGGCGTCACCGACTTCGTGCTGCCTTCGCCGTCCGGGCGCAGCGGGCTGCCCTACGCGGTCAAGCTCCGCTGGTGGCGCGCGCTGGCGGACGAGCTGGCGGACGAGTTGGCGGCCAGGGACTGAAGGGCCGGCGCGTGGGGTCCGGGTCGCTCGTGCGGCGGCGCCGTCCGCTGCACCGGCGCCGGTAGCCGCGGCAGGGTGCGCGCCCGGGGCAATCGGCACGACAATTGGAATGGGCGACGGCAGGGGGCGGGTGTCCATCGCCGAAGGCAGGCGCGGGGAGGTCGGGTCTCTGGGCGGCCGGCGGGGTCGGCTCCGGGCGCGCCGGTGAGCGCGCGCGACGCGCGGGTGGCGCGCTGGGTCGCCGTCGTCGTGCTGGGCGTTGGCGGCATCGTGCTGGTGCGCCTGCTGTGGATCGGCCTGGTGCACGTGAACGACGCCGTCCACGTGCTGCTGCTCGGCGGCATCCTGGCGTTCATCTTCGAGCCGGTGGTGCGGCTGCTCGACCGCGTGCTGGTGGCGCGGGCGGCCTCCGCCGCCGTGCTGCTGCTGGTGCTGCTGGCCGTGGTCGGCGGCGTGGGCGGCTGGGTGGGGCTGGCCGCCTTCCACGAGGCCCAGGCCCTTGCGACGGCCCTGCCCGGCTTCATCACCCAGGCCCAGAACGCCTTGCCCGCGGTCGTCAACCTGCTCAAGCAGAACGGCATCTCCTTCAACCCCAACACGCTGGTCCAGCAGGGCCTGAGCCGCTTCACCGACATCGGGCGCGGCGCCATCACGTACTCGCTGGCCGTGGTCGGCGGGATCATCGGCTCGATCACCAACCTCGCCATCGGGATCACCATCGCCTTCTACATCCTGCTGGACGGGCGCCGCATGCACGAGGCCTGGCGGCGCCTCGTGCCGCCGACCTGGCGGAGCCAGGTGGACGAGGTCGAGCACATTGTGCTGGAGGTGCTCGGCGGCTTCGTGCGCGGGCAGATCCTGGTCGCGGCGGTGCTGGGCCTGCTGGTGGGCGTCGGGATGTGGATGCTCGGCCTGCCCTATCCGCTCCTCCTGGGCGTGCAGGCGGCCTTCTTCGAGCTGCTGCCCACGGTGGGCGCGATCCTCGGGGCCGTGGCGCCGTTCATCATCGGTTTGACGCTGCCGTACCCGCACGCCCTCTGGGTGCTTGCCTACGTCTTCGCCGTGCAGCAGCTGGAGGGCAACCTCCTTGTGCCGCGCATCTCCGGCGAAGCCGTCGGCCTGCACCCGATCGCCGTCATCGTGGGCATCGTGGCCGGCTTCGAGGTCGACGGGATGATCGGCGCGCTGCTGGCGGCGCCCGTGCTCGGGGTCGCGTACGCGCTGCTGCGGCGGTATGGGGCGCCATGGTCGCTCGGCCAGCAGCCCTGGCCAGGGGGGCGGCCGCCCGGCAAACCCCCAGGCGCGGGACCGACCCCTGGCCCCGTGCGGCGGCCGGCTCCGCAACGGGGCACCGGCGCGCAGTCCGGGCGCCGCTGATGGCGCGGCCGGGTTTCCAGCGATGCGCGAGCCCGGCGCAGCGGGAAAGCCGTCGATGCGTGGAGAACCGACACGCCACGCCGCGTTTGGTGCGCCGGGGCCTTGCCCCGGCGCGCCGGTGCCGCCGGCGGCGACGGGAGGCCGAGGAGGCACTGGCCCGTGCGCAGCATGCTCGCGGTCCTCGCGTCGGTCCTGGTGCTGCTGGCGGCGGCCGCGGCGGGCGGCTCGCCCGTGGCGCTGGCGCAGTCCCAGGGCGTCGCGGCCTACGTCTTCGCGCCTGACCCGCTGGCGGCCTCGGGCGCGCTGGCGCCCGGCGAGTCGGTCAAGGTGACCGTGACCGCTGAGGATGCGGCGGGCGAACCCGTTCCCGGCGCGACGATCTACCTGTGGCTGATCCCCGCCATCGGCGGCGGCGGTTCGGCGGCCGTCGGCGGCACCGACCTGACGGCGTCGCCCCAGCCGTTCTTCGCCGGCGGCAATGGCGACATCCGGCTGGTGTACACGGCGCCCAACCCGCTGCCGGCCCCCAGTGCCCACTGCCAGCTCACGGGCACCACCACCCGCTGCGACCCGACGGACGAGATCATGGCGGCCGATGCCGCCACCTCGCCGGGCGTGGGCGGCAGCACCACCTACACCTTCCCCTACGCCCAGGTCCCGGCTGTCAGCAGCGACGGCGGCACCCTGGTCACCGCCGACGGGTCCTTCTCGGCCAGCGTGCCGGCGGGCGCCGTCCCGGCCGGATACGCGCTGCAGGCGGACGTCGTCCCCCTGAGCGGAGGCGCCTGGCGCGGCTGGGGCCTGCCGTCGCCCAACCTTCAGGTGGTGGAGGCCTTTGGCCTCACCACCGTCCCGTCCGGGGGCACGGTCGCCCAGAGCCTGCCCGCCACCGTGACCTACCCGGCCCGCGCCCTGGCGGGGCCCACGGCGCCGCACTGCGGCGCGGCGGTATGCACGTGGTCGGCCGACCGCCTGGCCCTCTACGAGGAGCAGAATGGCGCCTGGGCCTACCTCCCCACCACGGTCGACGCCGGCGCCGGCAACGTCCAGGCCGCCGTGTCGGCCCCGGGGCGGGTGGCACTGGTGCTGGACACCGCCGTGCTCCGCGATGTGCCGCCCGGCTTCTGGGCGCAGGCGGCCATCGACCGCCTGCTCGCCGCCGGCGTCGTCCAGGGCTTCCCCGACGGCAGCTTCCGGCCGGATCTGCCCGTGACCCGCGCCGAGCTGGTCAAGATGCTGGTGGTGGCCCTCAACATCGCGCCGTCCGCCAGCGGGAGCGCCCAGGCCGGCTTCTCGGATGTGGCGTCCTCGGCGTGGTACGCGCCGTACGTGGCGCTGGCCGCCGGTGCGGGCATCGTCCAGGGGCTGAGCCCAACCAGCTTCGGACCCAACCAGCCGGTGACGCGGGAGCAGATGGCCGTCATGGTCGCGCGCGCCCTTCACCTCACGGGCGCGGCCGACCTCACGTTCTCGGACGCCGCCGCCATCGATCCGTCGGCGGTTCCCAGCATCGAGGCCGATGTCGCCGCCGGCCTGATCACCGGCCTGCCGGACGGCAGCTTCCAGCCGCAGGCGCCCGCCACCCGGGCCCAGGCGGCCGCAGTGCTGGCGGCGGCCATGACCATGGCCCAGTCACAGGGATAGCGTCCAGGCGCAGCGGGCGGGGTAGCTGCCGCAGTTGACGAGCTGGTAGGCGATGGGGCTGACGGCACCCGGCGGCACGCTCTGGGCGACGGCGAGCCAGCCCTCTCCCGCCTGAAGGGCGCACTGGCCCGTGGCCTGGCCGATCTCGACCAGGGGCCATGACGCGATCCGGTCGACGCAGGTCACGGTCGTCTTGACCGTCACACTGGTGCCGGTGTCGTTGTGCACGCCGTACGTGACAAGGTGGCGGATTGGATAGTTGCCGTTGTAGGTGTATGTCAGCCCGGTCTGCTGGTCGGTGACCGCCACGACGTCGGCCCCGCCGAAGCTATCCCCGGTGAACCCATAGCGGAAGGTGTAGCCGCCGCCGGCCAGGGTCGAGGCCGCGACCGCCCGGCCCCGGCCGAAGGGGTAGATCCAGAGCAGGTTCCAGGCGCCGACCCCCCGCGCGGGCAGCAGTCCCCGCCCCACGCTCCCGGGCGGCACCTGCGCCAGCGTGCCGGCCACGGCGCTGCGCCAGCAGTAGTCATAGACGAACAGCGGTCCGCTGCAGGTGCCCAGCAGCACCCCGCCATAGATGCCGCCCGCGCCCACCTGGCCGTTGAAGCGGTACGGGTAGTCGTCGGCCACGCTGCCGTCGACCTCGATGAGCAGGACCGTGGCGCCGGCGGGCACCGTCAGGCTGCGGCCGTGGCCCGCGTAGAAATACTGCCACTCGATGTAGGGCTGGCCGCTGAGCCAGGTGTAAAAGCCCGCGTTGGTGATGTCGACGCTGACCGCGGCCGTCGCGCTGGGGTTCTGGAGCGCCAGGGCGTAGCTGACGGGAAAGGCGTTGTCGTTGGCGTGGTAGGGGTAGAGGACGAACGTGCCCGCCGCGAGCATCTGGCCGCAGAAGGCGTGGCCCGCGTCCGCCAACGGCTGCGAGGTCTCCACATCCGACACCCAGAGCTGGCCGCCGCCTTTGACGGTTGCCAGACCCGGCGGGCTCAACGCCCCCGCCGGCGGCGTGTACGGGCCGCAGGGCCGGATGACCGCCACCGCCGCACCTCCCCGCATGGCGAATCGAGCCTCGGGACACGCGCCGGGGCACGCCACACGTATTCGCTGCGCGCGCGCGCAAAGCGGCCGCCGCGCCCAAGGTCCTGGTTGCGGCGGCGGGCAAACCGACGTACGCGATCATTGCCTCCGCCCGCAGCGTCCGGGGCACGCGGCGCGCTTTGCGTTTACCTGGTGTCGTCGCAGGCTCTAAGATCGGCAAGGGGGGTCATCCATTGCGCATCGGGGCCCATCTCTCCATCGCCAAGGGCCTTTCTGACGCCGGTCGCCAGACGCTGGCCATCGGCGGCGACACCTTCGGCTTTCACACCCGCAACCCGCGGGGCAGCGCCGCCCGCCAGATCGGCGCCGAGGAGATCGTCGCCTGGCGGGCCATGCAACAGGAGTCGGGCATCGGCCCCCTGGTCGGCCACCTCCCCTACGTCATCAACCTCGCGACCCCCAAGGACGGCATCCGCGAGTTCGGCGAGCGGGTCGTGGGCGAGGACCTGAGGCGGTGCGACGCCTTCGCCGCCCACGCCATCGTCCTGCACCCCGGCCACGATACCGAGGGCGACCGGCCGGCCGCCATGGCCCGCATCGTCACGCACCTCAGCGCCGCGCTGGCCGCCGCGGGGGCCGTTGGCACCCTGCTGCTGCTGGAGACCATGGCCGGCCAGACGGGCGAGGTGGGCGCCACCCCCGCCGAGATCGGCGCCCTGCTGGCCGGGACAGGCCGGCCGGCCGGGCTGGGCGTTTGCCTGGACAGCTGCCACCTGTTCTCCGCGGGCTACGACCTCACCACGCGGGCCGGGATCGACGCGATGCTGGCGGAGATGGACGCCGCCTTCGGCCTTGACCGCGTGAAGGCCCTGCACCTCAACGACAGCAAGTTCCCGCGCGGCAGCCACAAGGACCGGCACGAGAAGCTGGGCCAGGGCGAGCTCGGCCGGCAGGGGATCGCCGCCGTGCTGCAGCACCCGTTCCTGCGCGAGCTGCCCATGATCATCGAGACGCCGGTCGACGACTACAGGGAGTACGCGGGTGAGATCGCCATCGCGAGGGAGCTGGCGGGATGAGCGGCGCAGCGCGGATGACGGGCGGTGAGGCCGTGGTCGAGTGCCTGCGGCGGCAGGGCTGCGAGCTGGCCTTCACGGTGCCGGGCGAGAGCTTTCTGGCTGTGCTGGACGCCTTCCACGACCAGCCGGGGATGCGGGTGGTGGCCACCCGCCACGAGGAGGGCGCGGGCTTTGCCGCCGAGGGCTACGCCAAGGCCAGCGGGCGCACGGGGGTCTGCATGGCCACGCGCGCCGTCGGCTCGGCCAACCTGTCGATCACCCTCCACACGGCGCGGCAGGACAGCACGCCCGTGCTGGCCCTGATCGGGCAGGTGCAGCGCGCCCGCCGCAGCCGCGAGGCCTTCCAGGAGGTCGAGCTGGCCGAGGCCTTCGGCCCCGTCGTCAAGTACGCCGTGGAGATCCGGGATGCGGCGCGCATCCCCGACCTGATGGCGCGCGCCCTGCGCCTCGCCCAGAGCGGCCGGCCCGGGCCCGTGCTGGTGGCGATCCCGGAGGACGTGCTCACGGAGCAGGCCGACATGGTGTTCCGGGCGCCGTCGCCCCGCCTGCGCTCGCGTCCGGACCCCGCCGAGCTCGAGCGCGCCGCCCGCCTGCTGGCCGATGCCAGGCACCCCGCCCTGATCGTCGGCGGCGGCGTCCTGCGGGCCGGCGCCGTGCCCCACGCCATCGCCCTGGCCGAGCGGGTGGGGGCGGCCGTCTACACCGCCTTCCGTCGCTTCGACGCCTTCCCGAACGACCACCCGCTCTACGCCGGCCCGCTGACCCTCGGCGTGGCGCCCGCCCTGCTGAGGCCGTTGGCGGAAGCCGACGCCGTCCTGGCCCTGGGCACCCGCCTGTCCGACATCACCACCCAGGGTTACCGCCTGCCCCCGCCCACGGCCGCCCTGATCCACGCCGACATCGACCCGGACACGGTGGGTGCCGCGCTCGCCCCGGCCGTGGGCCTGGTCGGCGATGCCCGCCTGGTGGCTGAGGACCTGCTCGCCGCCCTGGGCGCCGGTCCCCGTCCCGCCGGCGCCCGGGCCGCGGCCGCCCACGCCGAGTACCTCCGCCTGACCGCGCCGCGGGCCCTGCACGGCAGCCCGGCCGAGCCGGAGGGCCTGGCCGCCACCCTGCGGGCCGCGCTGCCCCCGGAGGCCGCGGTCGTCACCGACGCCGGCAACTTCGCCCCCTGGATCTACCGCTATGTGCCGCACACGCGGCCGGGCACCATGTTCGGGCCCACCTCCGGCGCCATGGGCTACGCCGTGCCGGCGGCCATCGGCGTCAAGCTCGCCACCCCCGACCGTCCCGTGGTCGCCATCGCCGGCGACGGCGGCTTCGGGATGACGATGGCCGAGGTGCAGACCGCCGCCCGGCTCGGCCTGGGCGCCTTCGTCTGCATCGTGATGGACAACGGGCTCTACGGCACCATTGCGGCGCATCAGCGCCGCGAATACCCGGGCCGGGCCGTCGGCACCGACCTCGGCGAAGCCGACTTCGCGGCCGTGGCCCGCGGCCTCGGCGCCATGGCGGAGACGGTCGCCGACAACGCCGCCTTCGGCCCCGCCTTGACCCGCGCCCTCGCCGCCGACCGCCCCGCCGTTCTCCACGTCCCGATGTCGCCCGAGCGGCTCCACGCCTGGGCGCAGGGGGTGTAGCCACGCATGAGCTGGGTCGAGCAGCTTCACC
>JAJYVM010000199.1 GCA_021792015.1 Bacillota bacterium
GCCCGACGCCGATGCAGAGCGTGGCAAGCCCCCGCCGGTGGCCCCGCCGCCTCATCTCGTGCACCAGCGTGGTGAGGATGCGGGCCCCGCTGCAGCCCAGCGGGTGGCCGATGGCGATGGCGCCGCCGTTCGGGTTGACCCGGGCGGGGTCCAGGCCCAGCTCCGCGATGCAGGCCAGCGACTGGGCGGCGAACGCCTCGTTCAGCTCCACGGCGTCCAGGTCGCCCACCGACCAGCCGGCCCGGGCCAGCGCCCTGCGCGTGGCCGGCACAGGGCCGATGCCCATGTAGGAGGGGTCGACGCCCGCCACCCCCGTGGCGACGATGCGGGCCAGGGGGCGCAGCCCCCAGTCCTTGGCGCGGGCCTCCGACACGACCAGCAGGGCCGCCGCCCCGTCGTTGATGCCCGACGAGTTCCCCGCCGTCACCGTCCCGCCGGCTTTGAAGGCCGGACGGAGGCGCGCCAGCGCCTCCAGGGTGGTGTCGGGTCGGGGATGCTCGTCAATAGTGACCACGGCAGTGGTATCTCCGCGCCGCCCAGTCGTAACCTCCACGGGAACCACCTCGTCCGCCCAGCGCCCTGCCTTGGCGGCGGCCGCCCAGCGGCGCTGGCTCTCCAGGGCGAAGCCGTCCTGGGCCTCGCGGCCGATTCCGTACCGCACCGCCACGTTCTCCGCCGTCTCGCCCATGGCCTCGGTCGGATGCGGGAAGGCGGGGTTGGCCATGCGCCAGCCGAGGGTCGTGTCCCAGAGGGTGCGGTTGCCGCGCGGGTAGACCTCGTCGGGCTTTTCCAGCACCAGCGGGGCGCGCGACATGCTCTCGACGCCGCCCACCAGGAAGCCGTCGCCCTCGCCGGCCCGGATGGCGTGAAAGGCGCGCATGACGGCGTCCAGGCCGGAGGCGCAGAGCCGGTTGACCGTCGCGCCCGGCACGTCGACGGGCAGGCCCGCCATCAGCAGGGCCATGCGGGCGACGTTGCGGTTGTCCTCGCCGGCCTGGTTGGCGCAGCCGAGGATCACATCGTCCAGCCCGGCGGGCGGGATCCCCGTGCGGTCCACAACGGCGCGCAGCACACGGGCGGCCAGGTCGTCGGGGCGCACGCCGGCGAGGGCACCGCGCTGGCGGCCGACGGGCGTGCGCAGGGCGGCGGCGATCAGGGCCTCAGGCATGGGCGGTTCACCGTCCTTGCATCGATTCAGGATCTTGTGAACTTAGGGGGCCGCTTCTCCACGAAGGCCGCGCGGGCCTCGCGGTGGTCGGCGCTGCGGCCCGCCAGGTCCTGCAGGTAGGCCTCCTGCTCCAGGGCGGCCTCGAGGTCGGCCGCCGCCCCGTGCAGCAGCGCCCGCTTGATGAGCCCGAGGCTGTATGGCCCGCCGGCGAGCTCCCCGGCCCAGGCCGCGGTCGCCGCCTCCAGCTCCTCCGGGGCCACCACCCGGTTGACCAGGCCGAGGCGCAGGGCCTCCCCGGCATCCACGCGCCCGCCGAGCAGGGCCAGCTCCATGGCCTTGCCGAGCCCGATGAGCCGGGGCAGAAAGAAGCTGGCGCCCGAGTCCGGCACCAGCCCGATCTTGCCGAAAGCCATGACGAAGGACGCCTGAGTGGATGCGATGCGCAGGTCGCAGGCCAGGGTGAAGGCGCAGCCGGCGCCGGCGGCCACCCCGTTGACGGCGGCGATCACCGGCTGCCGGCAGGCGCGGATCGCGCGCACGATGGGGTTGTACCGGTTGCGGATGGCCCCGCCGAGGTCGGACTGGGGCTCGCGCAGGTCCTGGCCGGCACAGAAGCCGCGGCCGGCGCCGGTGAGCACCACGCAGGCGGCCTCGCGGTCGGCGGCCGCACGGCGCAGGGCGGCGATCAGGGACCTGCCCATGGCGTCATCCATGGAGTTGAGGACATCCGGGCGGTTGAGGGTGATGGTCGCGACGCCGCCCGCGACGGCATAGAGCACGGGATCGGCCACCGTCGTCACCTCGCTTCGTCTGAGCCGGTGCCTGCGGGCCGAGGCGGGTCTACCCGCCCCTGGGTCCGAACTTCGGCGCCCGCTTCTCCAGGAAGGCGGCCATGCCCTCGCGCGCGTCCGCGCTGTCGAACAGCAGACCGAAGGCCTGGCGCTCCAGGCGCAGGCCCGCGTCGAGGTCGGTCTCGAAGGCCGCCTGCACGGCCGCCTTGCCGACCCGCACGGCATCGGCCGGCAGGGCCGCGATCCGCGCCGCCAGGGCCACGGCCTCGTCCAGGACCATCTCCGGCGGGACCAGGCGGTTGCAGAGGCCCAGCATGAAGGCATCGCGCGCCGTGATGGGCTCGCCCGTGAGCACGGCCTCCATGGCACGGGCCTTGCCGAGAAAGCGCGGCCAGCGCTGGGTGCCGCCGAAGCCGGGGATCAGGCCCAGCTTGATCTCGGGCTGCCCGAAGCGGGCGTCCTCGGCGGCCACGATCATGTCGCAGGCCATGGCCAGCTCGCAGCCGCCGCCAAGGGCCAGCCCGTGCACGGCGGCGATGACGGGCTTACTGAGGTGGCGCACGCGCTCCCAGTCGGCGAAGTACGGGCCGGTCGCCACCCCGAGCGGACTGCCCGCCGCCAGCTCGCGCACGTCGGCCCCGGCCGCGAAGGCCCTGCCCTGGCCGGCGATGACGATGGCGCCCACCGCGGGGTCGGCATCCGCGCGGCCGAGGGCGGCCGCCAGCTCACGCATCAGGTCGGCCGACAGGGCGTTGAGCGCTTCGGGCCGGTTCAGCAGCGCGACGGCGACAGCCCCGCGCCGTTCCTCCAGGACAAGCGGCATCGGCTAACCCTCCCCTAGGGCGCGCCGGAGGTCGGCCTCCGGCAGCAGCAACTGGTGGACGACGCCCCAGCCACAGCGTGTCCCGCCGGCGTCCGCCTCCACGCGGCAGACCACCAGCGGGCCGCGGACGCGGATGCAGGTGGCCGTGACCACCACGGTATCTCCGACCCGCGCCGGCCGCCCGTGGCGCAGGCGCAGGCCCGCCCCCACCCCCTCCTCGCCCGCCTCGAGGTAGGGAAGGATCACGAGCCGCGCCGCCCACTCGCAGTCCCGCGCCATGCGGTAGGTCGAGTAGACGGGATGCGGCGCGAAGGCCGGCGTCATGTCGGGCTGGACGACCACGCGGGTCTCGGCGCGCACCCCCGGGCGCAGGCCGGGTCTCACGACGGCCGCCGCCGGTCCAGCACGCGAACGGCCTTGCCCTCGCTGCGGGGAAGCGCCCCGGACGCATGGATCGTTACGTCACTGTGTAGGCCCAGCCGCTCGAACAGGCGATGCGCCAGCTCCGCGCGCGCGGCCGTGTCGTCCAGGGGCGGCTGCGTCGCCGGCGCCCACTCGACCTGCAGCTCCATCCGGTCCAGCGCGGCCTCCTGGCTCAGCACCACCTGGTAGTGCGGCGCCAGGTGCGGCGATTCCAGGACGACGGCCTCGATCTCCGAGGGAAAGACATTCACCCCGCGGACGATCAGCATGTCGTCGACCCGGCCCTTGATGCGGCTCATGCGGGCGGTGGTGCGGCCACAGCGGCAGGTCCCGCGGGTCAGGCTGCAGAGGTCGCCGGTCCGGTAGCGGAGGAGCGGCATGGCCTCCTTGCGCAGCGTCGTCAGCACCAGCTCGCCGACCTCCCCCTCGGGCAGGGGCGCGCCGGTGGCGGGGTCCACGACCTCGGCCAGGAAGGCGTCCTCCTGGATGTGCAGCCCGTCCTTGGCCTCGCGGCACTCACAGGCGACCCCGGGGCCGATGATCTCCGACAGGCCGTAGATGTCGATGGCGTCGCCGCCGAAGGCCGCCTCGATGCGGGCGCGCATGGCATCGGTCCAGGGCTCGGCCCCGTGGATGCCGTAGCGCAGCCGGACGCTGCCCGCGGCCACCTCCGCCAGGTGCAGCGCGTAGGATGGCGTGCAGGCGAGCCCCACCGCCCCGAGATCCCGCAGCAGCGTGATCTGGCGCTGGCTCTGCCCGGCGGAGGCCGGGATGACGGTGCAGCCCAGCCGCTCCGCCCCATAGTGCAGGCCGAGGCCGCCCGTGAAGAGGCCGTAGCCGTAGGCCACGTGCACGACGTCGCCGGGCGCGCCGCCGCCGAGGGCCAGCGAGCGGGCGCACATCTCGGACCAGAGGTCGAGATCGGCGCGGGTGTACGGGGCGATGGTCGGCCGGCCCCGCGTCCCGGAGGAGGCGTGCACGCGGGCCAGCTGCTCCCGCGGCACGGCCAGCAGGCCGAACGGATAGTGCTCGCGCAGGTCGGCCTTGGTGGTGAACGGCAGCCGGCCCAGCTCGGCCAGGCCGGCGAAGGCGGCGGGCCTGACGCCGGCGGCGTCCAGGCGGGTGCGGTAGTACGGGACGGACGCGTGGGCCGCGGCGACCGTGGCCCGCAGCCGCTCAGCCTGCAGCGCCGCGCGCTCCGCCTCGGGCATGCATTCCGCGGCCGGGTCGAAGATCACGGCGGCACGCTCCCCTCTCCATTCGCAGACGCGATTCGCCCATGGGCGCGGGCGGTCCTGCGGGCCCGCGGAGGGGCCTGTGCAGACCGTCCAAACATCGCAGGGACCGCGGGCGGTCCTGCGGGCCCGCGGAGGGGCCCCACACGTCACCGGGACACGGCCCCACCCGGACGGAGGCTACGGTGCACGCATTCGGGGGACGCTCGGCCTCGTGGGGAGCGATGCAGGGGATGCGGGCACAGGACCGGGACCGCTTTCGCAAGCTTTTGGCCGCCAAGCGTCAGGAGCTGCTCGACCTCCGCGCGCACGAGCGCGAGCAGGAGCTCGGCATGTCGGCGTCGGAGGCCATCAGCGAGCTTTCGCAGTACGATAACCACCCGGCCGACGTGGCGACGCAGACGTGGCAGCGGTCGCAGATGCTGGCGCTGCGCGCCGAGCAGGGCGAAGCGCTGGCGGCGGTCGACTCGGCCCTGCGCCGCCTGGCGGACGGCACCTACGGGACATGCACGCGCTGTGGCGGGCCCATCGAGCGCGAGCGGCTGCTCGCGCTCCCCGCAACGCCCCACTGCAAGGGCTGCCGCGAGGCGGTCGCGGCCGAGGGCGCGGGCGACCCCCAGCACCGCCCCGTCGAGGAGGAGCTGCTCAGCCCGCCCTTTGGCCGCACGTTCAACGACGGCACGGACAAGGTCGGCTTCGACGGCGAGGACGCCTGGCAGGCCGTGGCCCAGTACGGCAGTTCCGACACGCCCTCGGACGTGCCCGAGGCGCACCGCTACCCGCACATCATGATCGATCCCGACGAGCGGCGCGGGGCGGTTTCCGAGGTCGAGGAGCTCGTCGACGAGGAAGGCGAGCCGCTCGACCCGAAGAACCGTCAGGGAACCTGAGGGCGGCCGGCTCGCCGCCCTGCGGCGGGAGGCGGACGGGTGATCATCGCCATCGTGGCCGCCCTGGTCTTCGCCCTGGACCGGGTGACCAAGATCCTGGTCCGGACGCATGTGCCGAGCGGCACCAGCATCCAGGTCATCCCCGGGCTGCTGCGGATCACGTCGATCCACAACGCCGGGGCGGCGTTTGGGCTGCTCCAGCATCAGACGCTGTTCTTCATCGCCGTCACCATTATTGTGATCGGCCTGATCATCACGTACGGCCGCCGGGCGGCGCGCGGCCAGCCCCTGCTGGCGGTGGCCCTCGGGCTGCAGCTGGGCGGCGCCCTCGGCAACCTCTACGACCGGCTGCTGCATGGCACCGTCATCGACTTCATCAACTTCTACCGGGTCTGGCCGTTCATCTTCAACGTGGCCGACGCGGCGATCGTGGTCGGGGGGTGCCTGTTCGCCTGGATCCTGATCCGTCAGGACGACAGGCCGGCCGCGAACCGGTAGGACGGGCCAGGGCGGCACCGGCGAAGGGCGACGCCCACCACCCCGCCCTCTGGCCGGCGGCGGCACCCCCAGGGGCACCACCAGGTACACCCAGCCGGCCAGCGGCAGGACGATCGCCAGCCCGCCGAGATAGACGGGGATCAGCGCGGCCAGCATCGGGCCGTTGTTGCGAGCGGAGAGTGGCGGCCACGGTCAGCTCAGGCTCGACGAGGTAGGGCAGGTGCGAGAGCGCATAGGCGAGCAGGCCGGCGGCGTGCGCCAGCACCAGGCCCGCCATCGCCACACGCTCGCGGCCTGGCCGCCAGAGGGCCCAGAGCGTCAGCGCCCCCAGGGGCGCCACGGCCGCGCCCAGGGTCCAGAGTTGGGCCAGCCGCGCGGCGTGGCCAGGGCTGGCGCCGGTCAGGGTGATCCAGATCCCCGCGGCGGCGGCGAGCGCGGTCAGCACGCCCCACCGGCCCCACCGCCGGAAGGCGGCGGCCTCCTCGGCCCGTCCCCAGCGGGCGGCGTACATGGCGAGCAGCGTGCCCGCCAGGGCGACCTCGCTGCAGGCCGTCGCCACCAGCACCGCCACGGTGAAGGGGCTCGCCAGCAGCGCCGCCCCGTCCAGGCGCAGGCCCCCACCCGGCCCCAGGGCGACGCCGATGCGCTCGGAGACCGGCAGGAAGGCCATCAGCGGCAGCGGGGCCAGGAACCCCGCCACCCCGTGCACGTACACCGGCCAGCTCGCCTCCCCTGAACGCGTCGCGGAAGCCGAAGGTGACGTACCGGACCAGCAGCAGCAGAAGGGCCGTGGCCACCGGCATGAGCGGCGTCTGCCCGTGCACCCGCAGGGCCAGCGGGAAGAACGAGGCCAGGCTGAGGGCGAACAGGATCACAAAGACGTTGGTGACCTCCCAGACCGGCGAGATGGCCGGTGACCACCAGTAATGGCAAAGGCCCGGGTCCAGCGCGCCGCCAGCAGCAGCAGGTCGGGATCGCCCCGCCTGAGCCGCGCCGCCTCCGCCACCGCGATGAAGAGCGGCAGCCCGACGCCGAGTGTGGCGAAGATGATGTGAAAGGCCAGCGTCGACCCGGTCAGCAGGTGCGCGTCGGCCCAGCGGCGTCACGGGCGGTTGCGCCTCCCCCATTCAGGATGTCGCGCCCCCGCCCGCGCCAGCGTGATCCGTCTCCTTGTGCCGACAGCGTTCGCAGGGCTAGGGTGGAGCGTGG
>JAJYVM010000200.1 GCA_021792015.1 Bacillota bacterium
CACGCCGAACTTTATGGCGGCGCAGGGGCTGGCGCTGCCGCTTTACAGCCTGCTCTGGACCCTGAACGGGGCGTTGATCCTGCTGGGCCAGCCGTTCGTCCTGCGGCTCGTGCGTCGGCTGCCGGAGGTGAAGACGCAAATCCTCGCTGGCAGCGCCCTGTTTGTGGCGGAGTTCGTGCTGCTGGCCCCGGGCCGCGCGTACGCCGTCTACGTGGCGGCCATGGTGCTCTCGACCCTCGGGGAGATGTTGGTGTGGCCAGCCGTCCCCGCCGCGGCCGACCGCTGGAGCCCCGCCGAGCGGCGCGGTGCCGTGCAGGGTGTCGTGACGATGGCGGGCTTCGTGGGCAGGATGGTGGGGCCGCTGGTCGGCGGGCTGCTCTTCGCCGCCGGGCCAGGCATGGTCTTCACGGTCATGGCGGGAGCTGCGGGTGCCGCCGGCATCGTCTACCTGGCCCTCGATCGCGTGGGCGTCGCGCCAGTCGCGACTACCACCAATTAGTAGGAATAACTTGCCGTTGCCATCCAGACGGCCCGCTTCGGATAATGTGGGTACAGGTGGTGGCGGCCCTGCGCAGTGGGGTCTGGGTCAAGGCGGCGCGGTTTGGCGCATTCTTCGCGCGCGCCGATGTCGCCCTGGACATGGGAACCGAGGCGTTCCGACTCGCGTACGTCGACCGGCGCTCCGTGATCGAGATCCCGGCGCGCGTGACGTGCGATCAGCGGGGCCGGATCGCGGCCGCGGGGCGGCGCGCCCTCTGGATGGAGGAGCGGCTGCCCGACAGCTGGCACGCCGTGCGGCCGGTGGAGATGAGCCGGCTCTCGCACCCGGCGGCCGCGCGCCACCTCGTGCGCCTGCTGTTCCGGCAGAGCGAGCGCCGCCACCTGCAGAAGCCGCACCTCTGGCTGCCGCGCCCCGCCGGCCTCACCCCGCTGCAGCGCCAGGTTCTGGAGTCGTTTCTGCGCGACATGCCGGTGAGCGGGCGGACCTGGTGCGACGGGCCGTATGCGGCCGCGGTCGGCTCGGGACTCGATCCGGGGGCGGAGGCCGGGCTGCTGGTGCTCGACATGGGTGCCCAGCGCACCAGCGCCACGATCCTGTCCTTCGGACGCACGGTGATGGATGAGACATGGCCCGACGGCGGCGCGACGTGGACCGACGCGCTGCGGGCCGTGCTCGAGGACGACCTGCGCGTGCGGGTGCCGCGGCCTGCCGTCGAGACGCTGAAGCGGACGGCGGAGGGCGTGCTGGTCGTGACCGGCCAGGACCGCATCACCGGGCGCGTGCGCGAATGTCTCCTCCCCGACGACTACGTCGAGACCACGCTGCAGCCGCACCTCGGGCGGCTCTGCGAACGGCTGGGGGCCATGCTGACGCGGGCCTCGCCGGCCCTGCGCATGGACGTGCAGGCGACGGGCGCCGTGCTGGTCGGCAACGGGGCGCTGCTGCCCGGGCTGCGCCAACGCTTGGAGGAAGGCCTCGGGCTGCCGGTGCGCCAGGCCGCGGACCCCGGCCGCGCCCTGGTTCGCGGGTTGAGCCGGCTGGCCCGTACGGCGCCGCCCAACCGCCAAATGCCGGCGCAGGCTCAGGCGGCTGAGATCGATCTCGGCGCGGAGTTGCTGCCGCTGGAAATCTGAGCGCACGTCTGATCCTTCACAGGAAATTTGCCCGCGCCACTCCCCATCGCCGTATCATGTGGGTGGACCCACCCGGGATGGAGGGTTGGTGATGTCGCTGCGCCCTGAGCCAAGGACGGCCGAGGCCGCGCGTGAAACGCCGGAGCAGTCGCCGCCGGACGTCGAATCGCGGGAGTTTGAAGGGCCCGAACGGGCGGGGCCGATGGGGCCGAAGCGCCGCCGGCCGCGCTGGGCCCGCGAGCCCAAGGTGGAAGACCTCGAGGACCATGCCCCGCCCAGCTGGCCCGTGCGCAAGCTGCGGCGCAGTTGGGGCTGGCTGGTCCTCATCGGCCTGCTCGTCGCCGGCTATTTCACGTGGTTTGTGCCGAACTTCGGCTGGGGCGGCAGCGCGTTCGGCACGCTGCTCGGCCTCGGCGCGCAACTGCTGTTCGCGGCCTTCTTTTTGATCATCCAGTTCGGCGCGCTGTTCTGGTTCCTCGGCCGCGCGCGCGTATACTGGCTCGGGCCCGGCGAGACGGGCGTCACCTTCAAGGACTACCGCGGTAACCGCGAGGTGCTGGACCTGGCGGAGCGCGTGGTGATCCTGCTGCGCGGCGTCAAGAAGTTCAAGCACATGGGCGGCGAGGCGCCGAAGGGCGTCCTGCTGGTGGGTCCGCCGGGCACGGGCAAGTCCTACCTCGCCCAGGCGATCGCCACCGAGGCCCAGGTCCCCTTCTGCTACGCCTCCGCGCCTTCATTTCAGAACATGTTCTTCGGCGTCGGCAACCTGCGGGTGATGATGATCTACGCGGCCGCGCGCAAGAAGGCGCGCGAGTTCGGCGCGGCGATCGTCTTCATCGACGAGATCGACGCCATCGGCATGTCGCGGTCGGCCGGCGGCGGCATGGGCGGCGCCGGGATGATGGGCGGCATGTTCGGCGGCGGCGGCATGGGGCTGCTCAACGAGCTGCTGCTGCAGATGGACCCCCCGAACGTCGAGCACGGCTGGCTGCCGCGCCTTCTGCGCACGCTGGGCCTGCGCAAGGGCCGGGCGAAGGCGGATCCCGTCCTGACCATCGGCGCGAGTGTCACCGGCGATACGCCCATCGTCGTCCGTCACGACGGGCGGGTGCAACGCCTCACGATCGCCGAGTTCGTTGACGGCTTTTACACCTCGCCCGATCAGGAAGGCGAGGTCCGCGTGCACGGGTGGGAGACCATGGGGTATCGCGGGCTGGCGAACGAGCGCTTCGCCGGGCGTGAGGACCGCAACTACTTCGGCGCTGCCGCATTCGTCAATCTGCAGGGCGTATTCCGGCATCGGGTCGACCACATCTTCGAGATTGATTACCTCGGCGGGACGGTGCGCGCCACGGGGGATCACTCGGTGTTCGTGCGCAACGTTGGCGGCCGGGGAAGGATTGCTGCAAAGCGCGTCGACCACCTCCGTCCGGGTGATGTGCTGGTGAATCTGCCGTACAAGGTCAATCGGGGTGTCCGTGAACGCTCCCAGGATCGCGCGTATACCTGCGTCGCCGGGCCGGCGACGCTTCCGCTGAGTCCGTTCCGTTCACTGCGCTACCGTCGGCGCGACGACATGCACGTCGCACCGCTGGAGGTCGCTCTGACGCCGGACTTTCACCGGCTGATCGGTTACTTCCTCGCGGAGGGCTTCGCCGGCCGGAGCCAGATCGACTTCTGCATCAACCGGTGCGAGGCGGATCTGGCGACCGACATTCGGGAACTGATGGCCAAGCACTTCGGGACGCCGCGGCTCAGGGAGCGCACCGTTGGCCAGGCGCACCACCTGATCTTTTCCAGCGCGCAAGTATCTCACTTCCTTCGCCATCACATCGGCGGCGGTGCACGGGGCAAGCGGTTGCCGGAGTTTCTCTGGCACAGCGACCGCGCTGCCTTCATCGAGTTTCTGCGCGGATATGCTGCCGGGGACGGCAGCGAAGGCCCGCAGGGCGAACTCACGATGACGACCGTCAACCGGGATCTCGCCGTCGATCTCAATTGGCTTTGCCGCATGCATGGGATCAAGGCTGCTCTCGGCAGCTATACAGTGGCCGGGCGGCGGGTCGCTCCTGAGGGCGACCACATTGGTGCCACCAGGGCGTATCGGGTCAAGATCGGGGCCCGCTCCAATCCTCTGGTGGGCGCGCCCGCTCCGTTCACCTACGTGAAGCAGCCGGTCGTACGGGCGGTCCGCCTGGTGCCGTTCGAGGGATACGTCTACGATCTGTGTGGCTGCGACAACGAGGCCTTCTTCGGCGGAGATTCCCCGATCCTGCTCCACAACACGAACCTTCCGGAGGTGCTCGATCAGGCACTCCTGCGGCCGGGCCGCTTCGACCACAAGATCACGGTCGACGCGCCGGACCTGGATGGGCGCAAGGATGTGCTGGGTTTCTACCTCGCGAAGGTGCAGCACGACCAGGACTTCCCCGTGGAGCGCGCGGCGGCCGACACCATCGGCTACACGCCCGCCATGATCCGCCACGTCGTCAACGAGGGCGTCGTCTACGCCCACTTCTCCGGGCGCGACAGCGTCGGCTACGAGGACTTCACGCGCGCCCGCGAGGGGTATGAGTGGGGCCTGCGCCAGCCCATCCGCACCATGAGCGCCGAGGACCGCCGCCGCCTGGCGTATCACGAGGCCGGGCACGCCGTGGCCCAGTACCTGCTGCTGCCCAGCGACCGCATGATCAAGGTGACCATCGTCCGCCACGGCCAGGCCCTGGGTCTTGCGGCCACCAAGCCGCTCGAGGAGCGCTACACGCGCTCCCGCGACGAGATCTTCGCCGAGATCCAGTGCGCGCTGGCCTCGCGCGCGGCTGAGGAGCTGTTCCTTGGGGCCAAGCTGTCCGGCGTCGTCCAGGACCTCACGGACGCCACGCGCCTGGCGGCGGCCGCCATCGGCTGGCTCGGCATGGACGGCAGCCTCTATTCCGCCCGGGCCTTCGGTGAGGTCGTCCCCGATGCGCACACCAAGCGTCGCATCGAGCGGATTCTTGACGAGCAACTCACGGCCGTGAAGGGCCTCCTGGCCAGCCACCGCGGCTTCGTGCGCGAGGTGGCCGAGGGTCTGCTCGACCGGCACGAGCTATCCGGGGACGAGGTCGACGCCATCGCCGCCCGGCTCGGCGCCCGGCCCGGCATGGGCGCCACGGCGGGCATGGCCGTCGCCAGCGCCGCGGTGGCCAACGCGAGCGTGCTGAGCCCGGCCGATGCCCGGACCGGGTTCCCGCTCGCGCCGGAAGCGGAGGCGCCAGGGCAGAGCCCGCCCGTCGAGCAACCATAGGGGGCGGCGCCATGCGCTGGCAGGTCGCCGCCGTGATCGGGGTGATCCTGCTCGACCTGGTGGTCATTTGGCGCTGGTACTCGGCGCCCGCCATGGTCGTGAGCCGAGCGGCCCTCGCGACGGCCAGCAGCGGCGGCTGCCGCGAGGAGATGCTGGTGCGGGTCGCGGGGGTCGACCGCTTCTACCTGATCGACGTGACCTCCGGCAAGCGCGGACCGCACGTGGTCATCGGGACCGCCGTGTTCGTGGCTGGGGCGATGACCCCGAGCTCAGCGGCGGCGATCGCGGCGGGCCAGGATCTGAACCTGAGCGGCAGCAGGCCCAGCACGCCGCAGCCGACGCTGGCCAAGGGCTATTCGTCGGCGGTCAACAGCCGCGACTCGTGGATCGGCGGCCCGTGCATGCCGCTGGAGGATCCGCTGGCCGCCACCCTGCGCCCCGACGGCAGCGTCGACCTTTCGGGCGGCGTCGACCAGCTCTATGTGGGCTCAATTCGGTACAGCAAGGGTGCCTTCGACCTCTTCCGCCGGGCAAGCGTCCGCATCGCGGTGAACCCCCAGGGCCGCCTGGCCTTTGAGGGCCTGTCGGGCCAGGTGACGGGCACGGTGGGGGCCGGCGCCACCGAGGTGGCCGTCCGCTTCCTGCCGGCGGTGGCCAAGAGCGTCGCCACCCTGTCGCCGAGCGCCCGTCGAAACGCCTACACCACCGACTACCGTCGGCTCGTCCACGACCTCCCGCTCATGGCGCCCGTGCCGCCACGGGGTGCAACCGGGATCTGAGGAAGATCTAGGGATTTCCACCGCCTCGTCCACGACCGCCCGCCCATGGCGCCCGTCCCGCCACGGGCTGCGACCGGGACCTTGGGACCGCCCGGCGCCGCGGCAGCCCTACTGGCGTGGACGGGCGTTCGGACGTGCGCCGGCTCTGGCCGTCTGCGGCGGGGGGATGCTCGGCGGGCCGCCGAGGGCGCGAAAGGCCCGCCTGGCGCCGCTTTGCGCATGCTACACTCGGGGGGTGGCAACGAAAACACTCGTCGTGCCGGTCATCGCCGCCCTCGCCCTGCTCCTGGCCGCCTGTGGCGGGCCCGCCCCATCCGCCGCGAAGCCCGCGCCATCCGCACCCACCCAGTCCGCAGCCAAGGCAACGGCCACCGCAACGGTACCGGCAAAGCCACCTGCCGCAACCGGCCCGGTGCGGGCGGCCAGCGTCACGGACCTGGCCCTGCCGACGGCCGTCGACGGCGAGAGCGCCGTGGCGATCGGCAGCCGCGCCTACGTCATCGGGGGCATCGCGCCCGACGGCTCGACCGTGGGCGACATCTGGTCGGCCAATCTGGCGACCGGGGGTCCGTGGCGGCGCCTGGGCAGCCTGCCGCGACCGACGCACGACGCGGCGGCGGTGGTGCTGGACGGGGCCATCGACGTCTTCGGCGGCGGCATCACGGTCTCCGCCCCCACGGCCTGGCAGGTGAACCCAGCCACGGGCGCGGCGACGGCGCTGCCGGATCTGCCCCGCCCGCTGTCGGATGCCGGAGGGGCCGTCCTCAACGGCACGGCCTACATCGTGGGCGGCTTTGACGGCACCAACTACCGCGCGGAGATCCTGGCCTGGCATCCCGGCGGGTCCTATCAGGTGGCCGGGCACCTTCCGGCCGGGCTGCGCTATGCCGCGGTGGCGCCAAGCGGCGGCAATCTCCTCATTTTCGGGGGCGTGACCCCGGCCGGGGTCAGCGATGCCATCCTCAGCTTCGACCCGGCGACGGGTGCCGTCACCCGCGTCGGCAGCCTGCCCGTGCCGGCGATGTACATGAGCGCGGCGCCGGCTCCCCGCGCCGGTGCGCTCTGGGTGCTGGGCGGGCTCAGCCACAACGGGCCCCTGGGCGAGGTCTGGTCGTGGTCGGCCGGGGCGGCCGGCCTGAGCCGGCTCGTGGCCCTGCCCGCGACGCAGTACTACGGCGCCGCGGTCGCCGCCGGCGGCAGCGTGTACTTCATGGGCGGGCGCGGGCCGAGCGGCAGCCACACGACGGAGGTCATTCGGGTTCGCTGACCTGCCCGCGACGCAGTACTGCGGCGCCGCGGTCGCCGCCGGCGGCGGGGCGGACTTCAGGGGCGAACGC
>JAJYVM010000201.1 GCA_021792015.1 Bacillota bacterium
ACAGCCGCCCAGTTCGTGATGGATGCCATAAAGATGTTGGTTCCGATTTGGAAGAAGGAAGTCTCGCCGGACGGGCGCTCGTTCTGGGTCGAGCACGCGTGAGCGCGGAGCGCGAACGCCTCTTCGTCTGCCGCCAGTGCGGCCACGAGACCCTGCGCTGGCTGGGGCGCTGCCCTGCGTGCGGCGAATGGAACACCATCGAGGAGCGGATCGGCGGCGGATCGGCGGCTGCGGCCGCCGCTCTGGAGCCGCTGGCCTCTGTATCGCTGGAGGCCGGCCGCAGGCTGGCCTCCAGCATCGGGGAGTTCGACCGTGTGGTCGGAGGAGGCCTTGTGCCGGGCTCCATGGTCCTCCTCGGCGGCGAACCCGGTGTCGGCAAGTCCACCCTCATGCTGCAGATTGCCGCGGGCCTCTGTGCGGCTGGCCATCAGGTAGTTTACGCGGCGGGCGAGGAGTCCCTGCCGCAAGTGCGTGATCGGGCCGAGCGGCTCGGGTGCCTTCACCCGCGGTTGCTGGCCGTCGCCGAGACGAATCCAGACCGCCTTTCGGCTCAGCTGGACCGCGTGCGGCCCGCCGCGGTCATGATCGATTCCGTGCAGTCGCTGCGCGACCCCGACCTGACCTTTCCGCCCGGCAGCCTGGTTCAGGTCCGTGAGGGCGCGATCCGCATCCAGCGCTCCGGCAGGGCGAGTGGCGTCGCCGTCGTGCTTGCGGGCCACATCAACAAGGAGGGGGCCCTGGCCGGTCCGAAGGCCCTTGAGCACCTGGTCGACGCGGTCCTGACCTTCGAGGGCGAACGGTGGAGCAGCTACCGCCTGCTGCGGGCGGGCAAGAACCGGTTCGGCTCGACACAGGAGTTGGGCGTGTTCCGCATGGGCGAGCGCGGGCTCGAGGAGGTGGCCAACCCCTCGCAGGTCCTGCTCGCGGAGCGTACGGCCGGGGTGTCGGGCTCCGCCGTCGTCGCCGCGATCGAGGGGACACGGCCCCTGCTCTGCGAGGTGCAGGCCCTGCTGTCCGGCCCGGCGTACGGGACGCCGCGGCGGACGGCCGCCGGGGTCGACACGGCGCGCCTGGCCCTGATCCTGGCCGTGCTGGAGCGGCGCTGCGGCCTGCGCTGCGGGGCCTTCGACGCCTACGTGAAGGTCGCCGGCGGCGTGCGGCTGGACGAACCGGCCGCCGACCTGGGCCTGGCAATGGCCATCGCCTCGGTCTTCCGCGACCGGCCCCTGGATGCCGGCACGGTGGTGGTGGGCGAGGTGGGCCTGTCAGGCGAGGTGCGCGGTGTCCACCGCGTGCAGGAGCGGATCCGCGAGGCGGCGCGGCTCGGCTTTCAGCGCTGCCTGCTGCCGAAGGCGGTGGGAGCCGTGGCGGCCCCCACCGGCATGGAGATCGTCCCGGTCGCGTCGGTGGCGCAGGCCCTCTCGGCCGGCCTCGGCTAGCTCATGTGGTAGAGGCCGAGCGCCGAGACCTTCTGGTTCTCCTTGATCAGGACGTCGTAGACGTTGATGTCGAGCAGGTTGGCCAGGGCCGCCAGATAGAACAGGACGCGCCCGATCTCCTCCTCGAGGACCTCGCGGCAGTGCGCGCAGAGCTCGCCCTCGATGTGGTCGTCCATGTATGTCTTCAGTTGTTGGAGGGAGATGTCGGGCGGCACCTGGGGCTTTTGCGCGTTGATGCGGATGCACCCGCAGGTCGTGGCCGACTTGAACACGGCGCCGGCCACGCGCACGTGGCTGTCCTGCAGCTTGGTGACGACGTCCAGGATGCTCCGGTGGCGGACCAAGCCCTCCTGCACCGCGTCCTGGAACTCGTCCCAAAGCAGGTCCTTCATGACGGGACCTCCCTCGATCGGCGACGGATCCGTTCCATGGAGCGCGCGGGTCTTCCCCGCGGGCCGCGCTGTCGGAGGATGGATCGTGCGGCGGGAGGGGTGGGGAACCCCGAGCACAGGCCCATTATAGGGAGCGCGCTTCCTCCTTGTCAACGCGCCCGGGGGTGGCTGCGGCGGCGAAAAGCCTTGCGGGACAAGACTTTCTGCGCTGCGCGCCAGGGCGGCCCGGGCGGGGGCCAACAGGTTAGGGACGGCCCGTGATATACTAGGTGTGCGGCAGACGCCGGGGGTGGCATGTGTGTTTCAGGTCGGAGATAAGGTCGTCTACCCCATGCACGGCGCTGGCGTGATCGAGGCGATCGAGGAGCGCGAGATCCAGGGTCGTCGCCAATCCTACTACATTATGCGCTTGCCCATCGGGGACATGAAGGTGATGATCCCGGTGGACGGCGCGCCACGGGTCGGTCTGCGGCAGGTCATCGGCGAAGAGGAGCTCCAGCAGCTGCTGGCCGTGCTCCGCGCCGAGCGGACCAGCATGTCGACCAACTGGAACCGCCGCTATCGCGCCAACACGGAGAAGCTGAAGACCGGCGACATCTTCGAGGTCGCGGAGGTGGTGCGAAACCTCACGCTGCGCGACCAGGAGAAGGGTCTCTCCACGGGCGAGCGCAAGATGCTGGACAACGCGCGGCAGATCCTCGTGAGCGAGCTGGTCCTCGCGCGAGGCATTGATGAGCCGGAGGCAAACGCGATCCTCGACCGCGCCCTGCTGGCGTAGCGCTCGCCCCACTCGGTCACCAGAGAATCGGACAGGTGGGCGCGCATGGCGCGCCCCTCTCTCACGATACATGATCCGCGCGGGTCTGCCCCGCGCGGATGCCGAGTCCAACGGAGAAGGGGGGGTGGGCGCGGTGCACAGATGGACCCGGTGGGTTGCGGCTCTGCTTGGCGGCGCCGTGGGGTTCTGGGTTGCGGCGAACGTCGTGCAGGCCGCCCGCCTGATCCTTGCCATATCGGTGAGCCGGTCGGAGTACCTTGTGGCGCTGGCGCTCGGCGTGCTGGTGATCGGCGTCCTCGGGTTCCTGCTGGGCCCGGCGCTCGCGGAGGGAGCCGCGGCGACGACCCGCTGGCTCGAGGGGCACCTGGTTCGCCTGCCAGGTGCGGAGATCGTCTTCGGGGTCGCGGGCGCTATCATCGGACTTATCGTGGCCCTTCTTCTGGGGCCGGCCCTTTCCCACATCCCCACGGTCGGCGACTTCCTGCCGGCGGTGGCCAGCGTCTTCTTCGCCCTGCTCGGCTGGCGCGTGTTCGTGCGCAAGGGGGACGACCTCCAGTTGGCCATCGGGCTGCGCCGCATCGGCGGCACAACCGACACCGATGCGCGGCCGCGCACACGCATGCTGCGGCGCAGGTCCCCGGCCGGGGCCCCGGCCGAGGCAGGCAGCGCCGGTTCCGGTGCGGTGGCTTTCGGCGCCTCGGCGGCGGTCGCGGAAGGCGGCAGCATGATCAAGGTGCTCGACACGAGCTCGATCATCGACGGCCGCATCGCCGACCTCTGCCGCACGGGCTTCCTTGAGGGTCCGCTGCTGGTGCCCGAGTTCGTGTTGGACGAGCTCCGGCACATCGCCGACTCGTCGGATCCCCTCAAACGCAACCGCGGCCGGCGCGGCCTTGACGTGCTGGCCGGCATCCAGAAGGACCAGAGCGCCCGCGTGGAGATCGTCGAGGCCAGGGCCGCGCCCGGGCAGGAGGTCGACAGCCTGCTGCTGCGACTGGCGCGCGAGCGCGGGGCCAAGGTGATCACCACCGACTACAACCTCAACAAGGTGGCCGGACTGCAGGGCGTCCAGGTCCTGAACGTCAACGAGCTGGCCAACGCCCTCAAGCCCATCCTGCTGCCGGGCGAGGAGATCACGGTGCGCGTCGTCCGCGAGGGCAAGGAGCCCGGTCAGGGCGTCGCCTACCTGGACGACGGCACGATGATCGTCATCGACGGCGGGCGGCGGTTCCAGGGCGAGGAGGTCTGCGTGGAGGTCACCTCGACCCTGCAGACGGCGGCAGGGCGGATGATCTTTGCGCGGCCGGCGGTCGCGGGGGCGGGCAGCCCCCTCCAGCGGGTCGCCGAGTCCCGGTGATCTCGGCCGAGGAGGCCGGCATGGTGAACCCTCACCATGCCGGCCTCCTCTTTCCGCACCCGGCGGCGCACTCCACGAACGCGCCGCGGTCGTCGATGATGATGCGGGGGCGGTGCGCAGCGTGAGGCCGGAGACCATGTCGCCCGCAGCCCGAGGCGGGCCGCTCGGGACGGTCGGGGAGCGCGCCATCAGGGCGCGCGCCGAACAGCCCGCCAGTGTGCGGGCCGCCATCGTCGTCGCGGGCGCGGGGTCGAGCCGGCGCATGGGGGCGAGCAAGCTGCTCCTACCCCTGGCCGGCCGTCCCGTCCTCACCCGGACCCTGCAGGCCATCCACGCCTTCGCCGATGCGGCGGAGATCGTCGTGGCGATCAAGCCCGGCACGGAGGCGACCATTCGCGAGCAGGTGCTGGCGCCCTACGGCTTGGAGCAGGCCGTGCAGCTTGTGCCGGGCGGGGAGGAGCGCCAGTCGTCGGTGGCCGCGGCCCTGGAGGCCGTCTCGCCCTCCATCCCGGTGGTCGCCGTGCACGATGGTGCGCGGCCGCTGGCCAGCTCGCTGCTCTTTGCCCGCGTCTGCCAGGAGGCGATGGTGACGGGCGGCGCGACGGTCGCCCTGCCTGCCCGGGAGACGCTGCACACCGTGGACGGCAGCGGGCTGATCCTCGACACGCCCCCGCGCGAGTCGGTCTGGCTGGCCCAGACGCCGCAGGCCTTCGACGCGGCGGCGCTGCGCGAGGTGCATCGCTGGGCGGCGGACAGGTCGCGCTTGGCGACTGACGACGCGGCACTCTTCGCGGCGGCGGGGCACCCCGTGCGCATCGTGGAGGGTGACCCCGGCAACATCAAGATCACATTCCCAGAGGATCTTGCCATGGCAGAGGCCATCATCCATCAGCGCGAGGGCCGCGAGGGCGGCGGCGCACGCACCTCACGGGTCGGCATGGGCTGGGACGTGCACCGCCTGGAGCCGGGCCGGCGGCTGGTGATCGGCGGCGTGAGCATCCCGCACGCGGCCGGCCTTGCCGGGCACTCCGACGCCGACGTGCTGGCGCACGCGGTCATGGACGCCGTCTTGGGTGCCGCGGCCCTGCGCGACATCGGGGTCCATTTCCCGCCGAGCGACCCGGCATACGCGGGCGCCGACAGCATGCACCTGCTGCGGCACGTGGCGGGGCTCGCGCACCAGAGCGGCTGGATCGTCAGCAACATCGACGCCACGGTCGTCGCCGAGGCGCCGAAGCTGGCGCCGCACTACCCCGAGATGTGCCGCCGGCTGGCCGAGGCGCTGGGCATCCCCACGGGCTGCGTCAACGTCAAGGCGACCACCAGCGAGGGCATGGGCTTCGCGGGCCGCGGCGAGGGCATCTCCGCATACGCCGTGGCGCTGCTCGAGCGGCAGGGCTGAGGGCCGGGGCACGCGCCGGTGTCGCGCCGGCGCCGGGCCTCGCGAGCGCTGGAATGCGGCGCCCGAGCACGCGCGCCCGGCGCCGCCACCATGGGGCACCGAAGGGGGACTCTGGCGGACCCTGCGACCAAGGTTCGCCCAGGTGGACGCTGACCATGAGGCAAGGCTTCCATTCGTACGCGAGGGCGCTGCGTAGGATGCGCGGCACGAAGGTGTCGGCCTCGCGCGTCGCAAGCGCCTCCGCTCCCATCGCCCGGCACTGCCGCAGAAACTCGGTGGCAACGGCGAGCGTCCACGACGCTTCCGCACCCGCCTCCCGGCTGTCCCAGCGGCCATGGCCGGGGTCGGGTCGATCAACAGCCGAAGCCCCGTGAGATCATGGCCACGAGCCGCCGCCGCCGCCAAGCGCCATCCATCGGCTGTGCTCCGCACGCCCCTCCGCGAGACGACGCCTTTCATTGCAGACGTCGGGATGCGTGGCGCATCTGGCCATCACGAGGACGGGGGGGAGCGCGGGGACGACGAGGCCGCCGGACCGTTGTGCCGGTCCCGGCGGTCTCGCCAAGATCCGGGTCTGTTCCAGGACGGCCGCCGCAACGCCTCAGTGGACCCTTGTCTCCGGCTGCTCGCCGACCGATGCCATCCAGATCGACAGCACCACACCGATGATGCCGACGACGAGCGTGGTGTATGCGCCTCCGGGGTTGGGTCCGAAGGAGACCGTGAACGGCATGGCCGCCAACCAGGCCGAGAACAGGGCAAGGACCCAGCTCCGCCAGGCCTGGGCGGCGGGCCGATCCAGAGCGACCCACAGCGCGACGATCAGCGTGAGTCCGCCAAAGATTACGAACTCCCATACCTGGGTTCCGAAGACCCAGCCGCTGACGAAGAACCACGCGCCGATGACCGCCATTGTCCACGACCGCCAGACGTTCCCCACGATTTTCGCCTCCTCTCTGGGATCACTCCACCCCGCGTCCACCTGCAGGGTACGGCGCGCGTGGCACGGGCGGCAGGACCGGGTGGGCCGGCGGCCGGGTCCGGCCGAACCATCGCCGCCACCCCAAGTGGGTGGATGGCCGGTCGGGGCCCCTCAGCGTGGGCCGCGTCGCCAGAGGCCGCGTGGCGCCGAGGCCCTCCCGCGCCGCCGCGTCGAGCGGCCGCCTGCCGACCGCCGCCTGCCGACCGCCGCCTGCCGGGCCGAGACCCCCGGCCCCGCACGGCGACGGCGGCAGCCGAGAGGCGGGGGACGGGGCCTGGCGTGGCCGGTCGTCCCACGGGCCTCGGCCCGGATCCGCCGCGCCGGAGAATGACCCGCCATCCCGCGCCGCTGCCCCTCCCCAGCTCCCCAGACCGCCGGTTCGTGCCCAGCCTTCGCCGCCCGTCGAAACAGAGCACCCTCTGTGGCAGGTCCATCCCGCGCCGCGGTGCCGAATGGCCCGCGCCCGCGCGTCCGATCCGACGGGCAGGGACGAACCTTGGCCCGTTGCCGGCCGCCGGCCTGGCCGCTGACACTGGGGATGCGGTCCGGTGGCCGTCCGGATGGGAGAGGTCGGGCCGATGTACGCCAACTCGTACGCGCTGTCCGCCGTCTTGCCTGTGGCCGAGGCCCTTCGCGCA
>JAJYVM010000202.1 GCA_021792015.1 Bacillota bacterium
GGTCTGGCTGCGGTCCCGGGGCGCGACCCCCCGGCGCAAAGCGTCGGCAGCGCTGTTCGGCCGGCGTCGTGAACCGAAGGTGAGCCTATGCCCACCACAGGTCATGATCTTAGGAACGGTTGCCTGAACCGGAGGGACGAGGTGGTTCGTGATGTACCGGCCCGAGGAGCTCCGCCCCGGCGACATCATCCTGTGCGAGTGCGAGCTCGACGTCCGCGATCCGCTCGGCCTGCTGATCGTGTGGGCCAGCGACAATCCGCTTCAGCACGCAGCGCTCGTCGCCACCGGCGAGCTGATCGAGTCCCGCGACGTCGTCGGGGTGGCGCCGCTGGACGCCTACGCACCCGTCGGCTGGCGGTTCCAGGTGGCTGGCGCCACGCCGGCCCAGCTGCGGAGCGTGGTGGCGGCAGCGACTCGCCGGGTCGGCGAGGCCTACGGCTACCGCGCGCTTACGCGCGAGGCCGGGCGCGTGCCGCTGTACCGGCGTCTCGACCCCCACGACGTGGTCTCGTCCGGACTCGTCTGCTGGGCGTTTGCGCAGGCCGGCATCCGCCTCAGCTGGGAGCTGATGCCGACCCCCGCCAGCCTCTCGCACAGCCCTCTGCTGCTCGGGCCGCGGCCCTGGCGGCAAGTCGGTTAGCCGGAAGCTCCCGGCGGCAGCAGGATAAGGGCCAGCACCCGGGCAGCCTGGGCGCGTGTGGCATCGCCCAGGGGGTCGAACGCGCCGCCGGGGAACCCCTGCAGCAGGCCGGCGGCCACCGCCGCCTGCACCCCGGGGGCTGCCCACGGGGCGATGCGCTGCGCGTCCGAGAACTTGAGGGGCGGGCCGCCGCTGAGGTGGCGGGCCCGCGCCAGCAGCACGGCCATCTCCTCGCGCGTGACCAACCCCTGCGGGTCGAACACCCCCGGGGCCACGCCCTTCACCAGGCCGTCCGCCGTGGCGGCGGCGACGTAGGGCGAAAACCAGTCGCCTGGCTTCACATCGGTGAAGGCGGAGGTGCTGGCGGCCGGCGTGGGCAGGTCGAGGGTGAGGTCCAGCATCTTCACGAACTCCGCCCGGGTGACCGGGGCGTCCGGCCGAAACGTCCCGTCGGGGAAGCCACTCAGGATACCCTGGGCCGCCAGGGCCTCGATGGGCCCGTAGGCCCAGTAGGTGGCGGGTACGTCGCTGAACACCGGCGCGGTGACGGGCACGTACGTGTACTGGTCGCCCGGACCGGGAGCGCTGGGCCCGTTGGGCGTGGTCACCCTCACATCGACGGTCCCGCTGCCCGCCGGGGCGACGGCGTCGATGACGCCGTCCGCCACGACGCTGAAGGTGGCGGGATTGCCGCCAAAGCTCACAGCGGTCGCCCCTGTGAAGCCCGTGCCGGTCAGCTGCACGGCGGTGCCGCCCCCGGTGGGCCCGCCGGTCGGTGCCAGGCCAGAGACCACCGGCGCTGGACCGCTCGCCGCGTAGGTGAAGTGGTCGGCGGCGCTGATCGTGCTGGTGCCACCGGCCGTGGTGACCGTGATGTCGACCGTGCCGGCGCCGGGCGGGGAGACGGCATCGATGACGTTCGGCGGCAGGACCGTGAAGCTGGCGGCGGGCGTCGCGCCGAAGTCGACGGCCGTCACGCCGGTGAAGCCCGAGCCGTCGATGGTGACTGCGGTGCCCCCGGCCGCCGGACCGCTGGCCGGATTGATCTGGCTGACCGCGGGGAGCTTGGACGCGCCGCTGCCGCCGCTGCTGCTGCTCGTGACGGTTGTTGGCGGCACGTAGGCGGCGACGCCGAAGGGGGTGCCGCCGAGGTCCGCCAGCGACGGCGAGCTGCTCCCGTTGATGTCGAGGGTCAGGCAGCCACCGCCGTAGGTCGCCGCCGGCGTGACGGCGGCCCATGTCTTGCCGTTCCACCAGTAGACGGTCTGGCCCGAAGCGGCGCCGTCGCACTCGCTGACCGTGACCCCGGTGAAGGTGGCGCCGGCGGAGAGGCTGACGTCGAAGTACACGCCGGTGGCGGAGAAGCTCGCGGCGGCGGCCGGGTTGCCCCCCTGCGCGTACTGCGCCAGGGACAGCGTGCCGGTTCCGCCGGTGGCCAGGGCCCGGGCGTTCGCCACGCTGACGGCGGCGGCGCCACCCGGCGTCAGGCTGGTGCCCGACCCGGAGGCCGCGACGCTCACGCTGGCCGGCACCACAAGCACCACCGCGCTGTTGGCTGACCCGTTTTCCGACGCGGTCACGGTCACGGCCTGGGCGCTTGCCGGGGCCGTGAGGGTGGTCGAGAAGCCGCCACCGGCGTCTGTCATCGCCGTGAGCGAACCCAGCGTGCCGGCCGAGGCCGTGAGGCTGACAATCGCCCGGGCCACAGGTTGGCCAGCGCTGTCATACACGGCGCCGGTCACCGTGGCCGTGGCGCCTGCCCTGACCGGGGACGGTGACACCGACACGCTCACGGCCGGCTGGGCGACGGTCATGCTCGCCGTCGCGTGCAGCGAGGTGCCGGCCACGGTGGCAGCGACCGACGCCGGACCGCTCTGGCCAAGTCCCGCGATGGTGTCGCTGAACTGGCCGTTGGCGGCCGTCGTCACGGAGGCTGCGGCGGCCACCCCTGCGGACGGCGCGACGTCCACCGTTGCGCCGCCGACGGCGTTGCCGAAGGCATCGTAGACCGATCCGCTCACCGTGGTCTGCCCGCCGAGGCTCACCTGGGACGGGCTGGCCGTGGCCGTGATGCCGGCCGCCGGGCCCGCGGTCACGTTCACGACACCGCTTCCGGTCACGCCGCTCTGGAGGCTCGCCGTCAGGGTGACCGGGCCCTCGCTGCCCGGTGCCGTGAAGGTGGCGCTGTACGTGCCGTCGCCCGAGGTCGTCACCGGGGAGCCGGCGATGCTGCCGGCGCCGGCCGCCAGGTCCACGGCCACGCCGCCGACGGGGTTGCCGCCGCTGTCGCGCACGGTCCCGGAGATCGTCACCTGCTGCCCCGCGCCAACGCTGGGCGCCGCAGGCGCCACACTCACGCTGGCCGGCGGCCCGACGTTCACGGTGAGTGGCGCCGTGCCGGTGATCGAGGTGCCGGACACGGAGGCCGTCAACGTGACCACGCCGGCCGTGCTTGGCGCCGTGAAGCTCGACGTGAACGTGCCGTCGCTGGCTGTCGTGGCGGTGGGCGTGCCCAGGGTTCCCGCCGTGGCCGTCAGGTCGACGGTCTCGCCGGCCATGGGGATGTTCGACGGGTAGCCGCCATACACAACACCGGACACGGTGGCCCCTTGGCCTTCCGGGACATTCAGCCGGCTCACCTGCACCTGGACCGAGGTCGGCTTGGCGAAGCTCAGGGTGGCGAGGTCCGGGCTGCCGAGGCCCACGTGGCTGAAGTCGCTGCCCATGCTGGCCGGGGTGTGAAAGCCGGTGCCGGCGCGGGCATAGAGCGCGGCGTTGAGGTTGGTCCCGGCGCCGTAGCGCTGATTGAGCAGGGCCATGGCCGCGGCCCAGATGGGGGTGGCCAGGCTGGTGCCGCCGACGACCTGGCCGCAGCCCTCGCCCACCGAGTTGTCCGCTTGGCAAATGGCGATGCCCGTATTCGGGCTGGCATCCGCCGAGACGTCCGGAACCGACCGTTGCGTCTGCGAGGGCTCGAAGGGCTGCTGCCAGCTGGGAATGGAGAAGAACTGGCTGGTGCCGTAGCCACCCGAGCCGCAGGAGAGTGCGCCGACCGGGCACGACTGGCCCCACCAGGTCTCGCCGGCGTAGTTGCCCGAGCCGTCCACACTGAGCGTGGTGCCGCCGACCGCTGTGGCGTATGGCGAGTCGGCGGGAACCGCCACACCGACGCTGTCAGCCGTCCCATCGTTGCAGACGGGGCCGGAGTCGCCGGCACTGCTGAACACGCTGACGCCCGCCGCGGCGGCGCTGGCGAGGACGCTGTTGATCGCCTGCGCGGAGGCGAGGCGGGTGTCCGCCTCGCAGCTGTACCAGCTGTTGGAGATGACCGTGACGCCATCGGCGAGCATCGTCTGGAACACCTGGGCGAAGCTCGCGGCCTGCGGGGCCTCGAACACGTCGACGTGGGCCCCCGGAGCGGCGCCGAGGACCGTATCGATGTCCAGAAGCACCTCACCCTCGCCGGTGTCCCCCGTGGGCGCGCCGGCGCCGGCGCCGATCGGGATCACGGTGACGTTGTTGGCGAGGGTGGCTGGCAACCCCTCATAGGCGAGCCAGTCCGTGACGTCGGTCGGATGGAAGCTATCGAACTCCACCAGGCCGATCGTCTGGCCGGCGCCGGTGCTGCCCAGGGCGCCGAAACCGTAGGCCTGCGCGATTTGCATGGGCGTGAGGATCTGCGCCGCGGCGGGCGCCTTCTGGATGCTGGCCTTCGGCAGCGTGAGGTCCGAGAGCCCCGTGACGTCCGCCACAAATGGGCGAATCGCGGCGTCCACCGCCGGGGCGCCGGCGTTGGCGTACACCTGGCGGCCGGCGAACTCGTACGGATCGACGCTGACGTGGAAGGCTGCCTCCACCTGGGCACGGCTGCCCGCCACGGTCAGCGTGAGCCGGTTGGCGGAGCCCTGGGCCAGCGTGAGGCCATACCCTTCGAGATCGGCCAGGACCGCGTCGTAGGCGCTGGCGCTTGGACCGAACGCCGCCGCCTGTTGAGCGGGGGTCAGGAAGTGACGGTACTCGGGCGAGCGGGGGTCCATGACCCCCCGCAGGTACCCGAAAAAGCCGGCCGGGTCGGTGCGGTGGAGGACCACGGTGGCCTGCATCGGCTGCGCGGACCAGCCGGCCGGCACCGCCAGCGCGCTGGCGCGGGCCAGCTGCGGGGAGACGTCTGACGGGAGCGTCACGATCAGCGGGGATGCGGCGGCGGCCAGGGACGGGGCGGCCACGGCGGCGGTGAGGGCGAGACAGAGGGCCAACGCCGCGGCGGCACGCGCCCGCCGGCGCCCTGGGAGTGGCGATTGCATGGCGCCGTTGATTCGCCTTCATGGCAGCGATTCCTGCACTTGGGGCGTGCGTTGACCGGACCGCTCCCCTGGCGGTAGGCTGAGGAGATTGAGGTGCTACACCAACAGTGAGCTCCCTGCAGGACGAGATCGGGCGCCGCCGCACATTCGCCATCATCTCGCACCCGGACGCCGGGAAGACCACCCTGACCGAGAAGCTGCTCCTCTACAGCGGCTCGGTGCAGCTGGCCGGATCGGTGCGGGCGCGCCGCAACCAGCGGTCGACCATCAGCGACTGGATGGCGATGGAGCAGCAGCGGGGCATCTCGATCACCTCGACCGTGCTGGCCTTCGAGTACGGGGGCTGCCGCTGCAACCTGCTCGATACCCCCGGCCACGCGGACTTCAGCGAGGACACCTACCGCACCCTCCAGGCAGCCGACAGCGCCGTCATGGTCCTCGACGCCGCACGCGGCGTCGAGGCGCAGACCCGCAAGCTGTTCGAGGTGTGCCGCGAGCGGGGCGTGCCGATCCTGACGTTCGTCAACAAGATGGACAGGCCCGCCATGACGCCCCTGGAGCTGCTCAGCATCATCGAGGAGGCGCTGGGGATCGAGGCCACGCCCGTGAACTGGCCCATCGGCGACGGGCCGGGCTTTCAGGGGGTGTACGACCGCGAGACCCGGAGCGTCCACCGCTACGAGCGCAGCGAGCACGGGGCGCGGCAGGCGCCGGTGCGCGTGGCGGCCCTGGAGGAGCCGGCGCTGGATGCGTTGCTCGGGGCGGAGGCGGCGGCGCAGCTGCGCGACGACGTGGCCCTGCTCGACGGGGTCGAGTCGCGGCTGGACCTTCCGCGCTTCGCAGCGGGGACGCAGACCCCGGTCTTCTTCGGGAGCGCACTCACCAACTTCGGGGTCGACCTGTTCCTCGACCGTTTCGTGCGCCTGGCGCCGCCCCCGGGCGCCGCGGACGTCGCCGATCCGGACTTCGCGGCCTTCGTCTTCAAGATCCAGTCGAACATGAACCCCCTGCACCGCGACAGCGTCGCCTTCCTGCGGGTGACGCGGGGCGGCTTTCAGCGGGACGCCGCGGTGACGCACGGGCCGACCGGGCGGCGCATCCGCCTCGGGCACGCGAGCGCCCTGTTCGCCAGCGAGCGCGAGACGGTCGACACCGGGTGCGCCGGTGACATCGTGGGCCTGCCGAACCCGGGCTTTCTGGCCATCGGCGATGCGCTGTACGTGGGCGCGGCGCCGGAGCCGGTCGCGATGCCGCGCTTTCAACCGGAGCACTTCGCCGTGCTGCGCAGCACGGACGTGAGCAAGCACAAGGCCTTCCGCAAGGGCATCGACCAGCTGCAGCTGGAGGGCGCGACGCAGGTGCTCTATGGGGTGGCGGGCGGGCGGCGCGAGCCCGTGCTGGCCGCGGTCGGCCGCCTGCAGTTCGACGTCGTCCAGTTCCGCATGAAGGCGGAGTACGGTGTCGAGACGCAGCTCGACCCGCTGCCCTACGCGGTGGCCCGGTGGCTGGACGGGCCGGAGGACGAGGTGGCCCGCTTCCAGGGCTGGGGCACGATGCGCTGCGAGGACCACCTCGGGCGGCCCGTGGTGCTCTTCGGCAGCGAGCGCGATCTCGAGTTCTTCGCGCGCGAGAACCCGCAGATCCAGTTCCGCGAGGTCGGGGAGGCGCCGGCGGAGGAGCCGGCCGCCCGGGGCGGGCGCGCGCGGGAGTAGCCCCTTTTTCGCCAGCGCCCTCCGCGTCCGCGTGCGCAGCCGCCGGGCTGGATCGCCACCTCGGCGGTCTCGCCGGCCATCACCTCGCCGGGGCCGCCGCCGATCAGCAGGGTGACGGGCAACGCCGGCGGAGCGGAGCCGGTCGCCTGCCGCTCCCGGACAGCAGGGGGAGCTGGGTGGCCCCACCCACCCGGCCGCTGCGGGCCCTTCGCGACGCGCGGCGGCGTACGCCGCCGCGCCCCAAATGACGCGCTTCGGGATTCAGGCGCCCTTGGGCTCGTCCTTCTTCGGGCTGGCGACCACCAGCACGTCGACGTC
>JAJYVM010000203.1 GCA_021792015.1 Bacillota bacterium
GGCGCCGCGGCGCTCATCAGTGACGAGGCGGACGATCTGGCGGTGCTGGCCGACATGGCCGCCTGGGCCCATGCGGAGGGCTTCGGCGGCATCCTGACCCCATCGGCGGCGCTGGTCGCGGCCATCACGCTGGTCGTCTTCTCATCGGGCATGCACGCGGTCTACGTGGAGAGCGAGCGCATTGCGGATCCGCCCGCATGACGCCTGACGCGGCTCCTCCGCGCTCCAAGTTTACATAATGTACATTATCGGAAGACGGCGGGGGAGGGTCCGGCGACGATTCAACTTGAATCGAGTGCAGTTGCGCGGCTGACGGCGGCTCGCCCGTCCGGTCCGTCCGTCGTGCACGAGGCGGCCGCCGGCCTCGGACCGCGGCCCAGGTCTATGCGCTTGCCCGGCGCCGCTCGGCGGCCCGCTCGCGGATGCGCTCGACCTCGTCGTCCGGCACGGCGCGCTCGAACCGCCGGAACCCGGCCACGGTAAAACCGTGCTTGGCCGCCAGGCCCGCGATCTCCTCAAGCCGCTCGACGGCGATGTCGCGGCCGATCGTGAAGGCCTCGAAGCGGTTTTCGAGGGCCAGGATCATGGTCTCGGCGATGCAGGCCTCCGCGTGGCCGGGCGGGAAACCGAAGTCGAGCCCGAAGTCGACCGGTCCCGGGACGCGGATGACGCCGCCGTCGATGACCAGCACGTCGTCGCGGCGTTGGTATACCACACTGCTGACATTGCGGGGGCGCGCGACGTCGCAGACGACGGCGCCGGGCTTGAAGTCGTCGGGCTGCAGGATCTCCTCGGTCGCCGAACTGACGGCGATCACGATGTCGGCGCCGCGGATGCCGGCCTGCAGGTCCGTCTCGACCCGCACGTCGGCCCCCCGGCCGCGCAGGCGCTCGGCCAGCTCATCCAGGCGCGGCCGCTGCCGCGCCAGCAGGGTGATCCGGGCCACCCGGCACGCCAGCAGCTGGGCGCAGGCGGCGCCGATCGCCCCCGTGGCGCCGACGACGGCGGCTTCGGCCTCCCCCGGCTTCAGCCCCATGCGGTCGGCGGCCAAAAGGCTCGCCTCGACGGCGCTGGCGGCCGTATAGCTGTTGCCGGTCGTGACGGGGATGTCCAGGCGCTCGTTGATGCTGGCGCCCTGGTCGCCGGCGATCTTCGTGAAGGCGCCGAGGCCGAAGATCTGCGCGCCCTTGGCCTGCCCCAGCCGGCCGGCCCGCACGATGCGGTCGCGCACCGCCGGCCACGGCGTCTCCAGCAGCATGCGCGGCGTCCACGGCAAAAAGACGAACCAGCCCTCGGCGGTCGCGCCGGTCGGCGACACGACGCCGGTGATGTGGGAGCCAACCCACGGCGGCACGGGGCGGAACATGCCCTCGACCCAGGGCTCCGGCAGCCGCTTGAGGGCCGGGAACTTCCGATAGTAGTCGCTGACCCGCACCGGATGCAGCAGAAACGCAAAACGGCCCAACTCGCCACCCCCGAGCCCGCCGTCGCGGCCGCAGCGCCGCGCCGCGTCCATCATGCCCACCGCCGCAGCCCGCTTTCAAGCCTCGCCATGCACGGCGGCATTTGGCGCTGTTTCGCGCCTCACACCGCGGGCAGGCTGCAAACGCGAAGGAGGCGGAGGAGCATGGCCGACGGCGAGCGTCCCCTGCCGCAGTCGAATGCCGAGTCGCAGCCCTTCGATGGGAGCATGGTGCCCGCGGATTACGTGTCCCTGGTCCATCCGCGGCTGCTGGCGGCAGCGAGCCACCTGCGCGGGGGGCTCTATGGGTACCGCGGTGGCTGGAGCCCGGGCCGGCAGCGCCGCGCGCTGGCCGAGCGCTATGGGCTGCAGCCGGCCGAGGACGACAGCGCCGACGAAACCCCGCTTCGCGACGAGTGGGAGCCGTAGCGCCGCGTGCCTGAGCCGGGCGGCCACGCGGCCGCCCGGCATCACCGCGAACCCGGCGGCAGCCGCAGGACCTGCCCGGGCACGATCACGGCGCTGTGCAGGCCGTTCAGCCGCGCGGTGCGGAAGATCCACGGCCGCGGGTCGGTGTCCGCAGGCGCATGCTGCAGCGCAATCCCCCACAGCGTGTCCCCCGGCGCCACGCGCACGATCGCCGCCGGGCGCGGGACCGCCCCCGGTCCCGCCGGGGCCGCCGCCGACGCCACGGACCGCACGGCCGCGACGGCCGCGACAGCCAGGAGCAGCGTCAGCAGCGCCCGGGCAGCCGCCCGGCGCGTCCAGCGGTGGCGCGTCCGCATGCGGTGGGTCCGGCGCACGGGACCCTTCGCCGCGCCGCCCGCGATCCCGCCACGCCATCCCATGTCGACCGCCCGCACCGCCATGCGTATCGACCACCCGTTCGGGGATCATGTGTTCTTGCCCGAGGAGAATGTAATGGCGAACGGGTGTTTGTGTCAAGCCCGGGTTGGGGGAATTCACAGAGGTGTCATTAACGGGTGGCAGCTCCGAATGACGTGGCGGGCGCTGGCGGGCCACCTGCTGCGGCGGGCGGCCTCGCCTCCCCCACCTCCCCCACCGGCGCCTCGGCGCCGGCCGCCCGCCGCGTCCTGGTCATCGCGCAGCTGGCCGGCGGCAACGACGGCCTCAACCCCTGGTCCCCACCAGCAGGGCGTACTGCGACATGCGCCCCACGGTCTCGGTCGCGCAGAAGGACGTGCTCCCGCTGCCCGCCGCCGCCGTCGGCCTGCACCCCGCCCCTCGCCGGCCCGCACACGCTCTATGGCCAGCAGCGGGTGGCCATCGTCCAGGGCGTGGGCTATCCCGACCCGATCCTCTCCCACTTCCGCTCGACGCAGATCTGGGAGGCGGCCCGGCCGGCGGCCAACGGATGACGCCACGTGCTCATGGGCCGTGGCTAGCCACCGCGGAGGGGGCCGCCATGGCCCACGGATGCCACTTTTGGCGCGCCGCGGCCGCGGGCGGCCGGCCCCCACTGCGAGCACAGGCGTGCAGATAGCCAGCTCCCCCTACCGCAGAGACCGCAGCGCCGCGGGATCGAAGTGCCGGCCCTCCATCAGGTCCACCCCGTCGCGCGCCAGCACGGGGATGCGATACCGGTAGCGCGCGTACAGCTCGGGATCCTCGAGGATGTCGCGCTCCTCGTAGCGCAGGCCCGCCTCGGCCAGCGCCGCCTCGGCCTCGCGGCAGAGGGGGCAGCCCGACTTCATGTACAGAACCAGCGTGCTCAGCGAACGCACCTTCTCCAAACGGACGTTTGCACGGGCCCTTCCTTCATGTTACAATTCCGCCGGGTCCCCGGACAAAGCGACAGGAGGCGCCATCATGGCCGAGCTCAGCCCCCGGCAGCGGCAGATCCTCGATTTCATCCGCCAGCAGGTGCGCGAGCGGGGCTACCCGCCGTCGGTGCGCGAGATCGGCGAGGCTGTCGGCCTGGCCTCCAGCTCCACGGTGCACGGCCATCTGGCGCGCCTGGAGCACCGCGGTTACATCCGCCGCGACCCCACCAAGCCGCGGGCCATCGAGCTGCTCGATGATCCGGCCACGCCGCAGAACTGGGTGCGGCAGGTGCCCGTGCTGGGCCGTGTCGCCGCCGGCGCGCCGATCCTGGCCGTCGAGGACGCGGCCGAGGTCGTCCCCCTGCCCTACGACTGGGTGCACGACGACCCCGTCTTCCTCCTGGACGTGCGGGGCGAGAGCATGATCGAGGCCGGTATCCTGCCGTCCGACCGGGTGCTGGTCCGGCGCCAGGACAGCGCCGACAACGGCGACATCGTCGTGGCCCTGCTCGGTGAGGAGGCGACGGTCAAGCGCTTCTTCCGCGAGAAGGACCGGGTGCGCCTGCAGCCGGAGAACCGCACGATGGAGCCGATCTACGCCCGCGAGGTCAAGATCCTGGGCAAGGTGATCGGGCTGGTGCGGCGCTTCTGAGGGCGGTGCGGCCGGCTGCCACGGCCGCGGGAGGGGCCGCCCCGGCGGCAGGGCGGCCCGAGATGCGCCGGGATCAGTAGGCGCGGATGCCGCGCCGGATCTTCGCCAGCTGGCCGATGTGAATCGCGTCGTGGTTGGCGAAGCGCGCCAGCAGCGTGCGCAGGTCGCCCTCCATGGTGCCGGACCGCCAGTGGCGGGTGAGGTCGACGTCGCCGGCCAGGGCGGCGAGGGTCGCCTCCCGCTCGCGGCGGAAGTCGGCCAGGGCCGCCTTCGGGTCCGCCTCGTTGTACCGGCGCTCCGTCGCCCAGCGGTCGGCGTCGAACCCGGGGCCGCCGGTGAAGTCGGTCTGCTCGCCGCGGGCGAGGCGCCGCACGCGCAGCCCGTACACGTCCGTCTCGATGTCGAGCATGTGGCGCACCACCTCGAGCGCCGACCACTGGCCCTCGGCCGGACGCTCCCGCCATTTGGCGTCGCTGAGGCCGGCGGTCATCACCTCGAACCAGGTCGGGCTCTGTCGCAGCAGGTCGCGGTCGTCCATCGGCGGCGATCTCCTCTCTTGCGCTCGCGGGCTAGGCCGTGCGGATGGAAGCCAGGTCGAGGCTGAAGCCGGGGAGCTCCGGGGCCAGGGCCAGCGTCGCCTGGTGGGCGTGCAGTTGCTCGGGGGCGCCCGGCCGGTACACCTCGACCACGTCCGCCTCCACGTCGATGACCACGGCGAGCCGGGCCCCGTTGGCGATGTAGGCCCGGGCCTTGTCGCGCAGTTCCGCGCGGGTGTTTGAGCGGGAGCGGACCTCGAAGACGGCGTCGGGGCATATGGGGGCAAAGCCCTCGCGCTCCTGCGCGGCGAGGGCGTCCCAGCGGGCGCGCTGGATCCACGCCGCATCCGGCGAGAGGCACGAGCCGTCCGGCAGGTTGAAGCCGGTCGAGGCGTCGAACACGACGCCGAGGCGTGCGCGGCGATTCCATTCGGCCAGTTGACGAAAGGCCTCTCCGCTTCGCCGGCCGCCTTCGCTGCTCGTGGGCGCCACGACCAGCTCCCCCTTCGCGTTGCGCTCCAGCTGGTAGCCGGGGTTGCGCTCGCTGAGCGCCGCCAGCTCGGCGTCGGTCAGGGGATGGACCGGGGAAAGCTTGATCGACAGGCGTCTCACCTCCCCGACCATGCTACCGCAGAACGTCGCGCGCAACGTGCCTCAGAACGTTCCGAGGTACTGCTCCAGCTCCCACTCGTGCACCCGGGCGCGGTAGACCTCCCACTCCACCGACTTCGCGGCCAGAAAGCGGGCGAGAAGGGCCTCGCCCAGGACCTCGCGCACCACCGCATCGTCGGCCAGGGCATCCAGCGCCTCCCGCAGGTCGGCCGGAAGCGGGGCGATGCCCAGCTCGCGCCGCTCTTCCTCACTGAGCCTGTCGGCCGGCTGCTCGACGGGCGGGGGCGGTGACAGCTCGCGGCGGATGCCGTCCAGGCCCGCGGCCAGCATGGCGGCGATGGCCAGGTAGGGGTTGCAGGCTGGGTCGGGCGTGCGCACCTCGATGCGGGTGCCGGGGCCGCGCCGCGCGGGCACCCGCACCATCTGCGTCGGCTCGCTGTGCGACCACGAGGCGAAGACGGGCGCGTCATAGCCGGGCACCAGGCGCTTGTACGAGTTGACGAGGGGGTTGGTGAGGGCGGCCAGGCCGCGGGCGTGCAGCAGCACCCCGGCCAGATAATGGCGGGCCGTGGCCGACAGGCCCTCCGCCTCCTCGGGGTCGTGGAAGGCGTTGACCTCGCCGCGAAACAGCGACTCGTGCACGTGCAGGCCGGAGCCGTTGACGCCGTTGAGGGGCTTGGGCATGAACGTGGCGTGCAGGCCCGCGCGGGCGGCGACCGTCCGCGCCGTCACCCGCAGCGTCACCAGTTGGTCGGCGGCGGCCAGGGCCGGCAGCTGCACGCAGTCCACCTCGTGCTGGCCGGGGGCGATCTCGTGGTGGCTCTGCTCCACGGCGATCCCCTGCGCCGCCAGGGCGGCCGCGATGTCGGCGCGCACCTGCTCCCCCAGGTCCAGGGGCGCCAGGTCGAAGTAGCTGGCCTGGTCGTGGGTCAGGGTGGTCGGCTTGCCGGCCGCGTCGCGGTGAAAGAGGAAGAACTCCGACTCGGTGCCGACCATCATGCGCCAGCCCTGGGCCTCTGCGCGCGCCACCGTCTGGCGGAGGACCTGCCGCGGGTCGCCCGGGTAGGGCGCGCCGTCGAAGCGGCCCACGTCGCAGATGAGCCGCGCCGTGTCCGCCTTCCAGGGGAGCCGGACGAACGTCGCCGGATCGGGGGTGAGGCGCATGTCGGCCTCGTGCACGCGCACGAAGCCCTCCACGGCCGTGCCGTCGAAGATGCAGTCGCCCGCCAGCACCTTGTCCAGCTGCTGGATGGGGAGGTCGACGCTCTTCACCACGCCAAGGATGTCGGTGAACTGAAGCCGCAGGAAGCGAATGCTCTGGTCCCGGCAGGCGGCGCGGACGTCGTCGGCCGTGAGCGCCACGGCCCCACCCCCTCATCTAGCAGCCCCTTTCGGGGCGATCCCAGACGATCCTGCCGCACCGCCGGCCCCCCCCCAGCGCCCACACGGACACGCGGCGCTGCCGCACCGGGCGCCGGCGGCGGCGTGGGGTTCCGCATCACACGGTTGCGGGAACCGGGGCAATGCCGCCAGGCGCGGAGGCCCTGCGACAGCGGTGCCCACCCCGTCAGGCCGGCCACTTCGCCGGCCGCCGCTCCAGGAAGGCGCAGATGCCCTCGTGCGCCTGGGCCGTCATGGCGTTGAGCGACATGACCTCCTTGGTGTAGGCGTAGGCGAGGGGCTGCGGCATGTCCAGCTGGCGGTAGAAGGCCTGCTTGCCGAGGTCGATGACGAACGGGCTGGCCTCAGCGATGTGCCGGGCCAGCGCCAGCGTCTCCTCCGCCAGGGCCTCCGCCGGCACCACGCGGTTGACCAGCCCGGCCGCCAGCGCGTCCTCGGCGGACAGAAAATCGCCCGTCAGCAGCATCTCCATGGCCCGGCGGCGTCCGACGGCGCGGCTCAGCGCCACCAT
>JAJYVM010000204.1 GCA_021792015.1 Bacillota bacterium
CCGCGCCGGCGCCTTCGTGCGCCACCCTCCGCAGCGACGTGGAGGATTCAATCCAGGACCAGATCTGCGGCAGCGGCTTCTAGCCGGGATCGCGCTGGAGGCTCCCAGTGAGACCCTGCGGGAGATCGCCTCGACGATCTCCCGGACCGAGTACTGGCATGCGCAGCTGCAGGAGGCCTTGCTGGCCAACAAGCCGCTCGTGTCGGCGCCACCGAGCTGCCCGACGGCCACCGGCGACTTCGCCGCCGACGTCGAGACGGCGATCAGCGGCGAGCTGGGGGCGATCACGCGCTACGCGCAGCTGGCGATGTGTGCGCCGACCGTCACCGTCCGCCTGCTCTTCATGGCCCTCCTCAACGACGAGTCCCTGCACGTGGGCGTGTGGACCGCGATGCTGAATCCCATCGCACGAGTGCGCCTTTGGCAAGGCGGCCGCACCGGGCGCCGCGCCGACAAGTGCACGTGGCCGGGCGGCGGCGGCCCGGCGCCCCCGGCCACGCCCTGCGTGGCGGCACGCGGCCAGCTGGCCCGTCAGCCGCTCAGCGGCACGATCTCGCTTGGGCAGGACCCGATGACCTGAATGCTGGTCGGGTCGACAAGCTCGGCAACCTCGGTGCTGCCGCGCCCCGCCCGCACTTGCACTGTCGCATAGACCACGACGCTGGTGTGCGCCGCGATCCCGCTCGTTGGCCCCTGGCCGGGCGCCAGCACCAGGACCGCCGAGTCCCCGCGGTCGACGGCCGCCCGCGGCCCGTTGAGCGTCACGCGGCCCGCGCCATGGGCCGTCAGCGGCCCGCCGAGGATCCCGCACACGACCACCTGCTGGGCGTCCGCCCGCAGGAGCAGCGACTGAAAGTCCGGCGCGGGGCCGCGCCCCTCGTTCACGGCGTTGATGATGATGCCGGCGATGAACACCGCGCCGAAGAGGGCCGCCGCGATCAGCCAGCCGCTGGGCCGGGGCCGGCGCCCGGGCGAGTGCGTGCCGTCCGCTGCCGGCCGGCCGCCGTCGACCGGGTCAACCCGGTGCTCTGCCATCCGTCACCCCTGGCGCCGCGCCAGCTCCCGCCCGGGGGCCGCGACCAAGCCCAGCTCGCTCACCGTCATGGCGCGCCCGTGCGGCGTCACGTCCCAGCGGCCGTGGCGCACGGTGACGAGCGCGTACGCGGCGATGGCGACCAGGCCGCTGAGGAGGAGCGGATAGAGCCAGACCCACCAGAACGTCCGCGGGTCGGCCCCAGCATACTGGCGGTAGGCGGGGAGCGGCATCAGCGACTGCAGGACCACGGCCCCGGTCCAGATCCAGAACGGGATGCGGTCCAGCAGCGGCACGTGGCCCGTCAGGCTCCAGGTCAACCAGCCGAGGAGCGCCACCACGGCACCGACGACGGAGATCAGGGACTGGGCTGTCTGCGCCGCCGCCTCGATGCGCCGCAGGTCGCGGCGCACCAGCCCGGAGATGAACAGGCGGGCGCCGTAGCGGAAGAACACCTGGTGCTGGCCGCGGGCCCACCGCACGTGCTGCTTCAGGGCCGCGCGCAGCGTCGTGGGCTGTTCCTCGTAGATCATGGTGTCGTCGGCCCAGTGGACGCGATAGCCGGCGAGCACCGCCTGGGCCGTGAACTCGAAGTCCTCGGTGAGGCAGAAGCAGTGCCAGCCGAGGTCCTGCAGGACCTCGGTCGAGATGCACATGGCGGTGCCCAGGAGCACGGAGGACAGCCCGAGGCGCGTCTTCGGCGCGTAGATGAAGCGGTCCGAGGTCCACAGCACCAGCGTCTTGAGCGCGGTGACGCCATTATCGACCGGATTCTTCGACTGCTTGCGGCACTGGATGATCTTGTGGCCGGCCTGCAGGTGGTCGTTGAGCCGGCCGAGCAGGTTGGGCGGGGCCAGGTTGTCGGCGTCCAGGACGACGACCGCGTCGTAGTGGCCGCGCCGGCGGATCTGCCGCCAGCCGAAGGACAGCGCGTAGCCCTTGCCCCGCCTCCGGCTGCGGCGCTCGAAGACGATCGCCCCCGCGGCGCGCGCGGCCGACGCCGTGCCGTCGCCGCAGTTGTCCGCCACCACGAAGACGTCGTACAGCTCGCGCGGGTACTCGGCCTGGCGGAGCGATTCGACAAGGGCGCCGATGACCGCCGCCTCGTCATGGGCCGGCACCAGCACGGCCAGACGGCGGCGCGGCGGGCAGGGCGGGACGCGGTCGGACCGCAGGAACCCCCCGACCTCGAGGACGCCCAGATAGAGGCCGTACACGAGCAGCGTCGCGGCCAGCAGGTCCTGGAGCAGGCTGAGCGCGACGAGGAACCCGTGCGCCATTACGAAGGCATGCGGCACGGGCCCTGGGCCATGGGCGGGCACTGCGGCGCCACTACAGCCGTTCCCCCTGCCGTCGGCACCCTTCAGCATTCGGCAAAGCCATGGGGCCGGCCCCTGCCGCACGCCGCGCGCAGCGTGCGCCACGATGGCAGCGGACCCAGTCTGTGGACCGCGCCGCCGAAGCCAGTCTACATGGACAGGCCCGGCCTGTGTCATCGAGTTGTCATAACCCGATGCCTGTCAGGCGCCGGACGACCTCCGGCAAAGCGTTCTCCGGCAGCCCTTCCTGGGCGTCGCAGCAACTCCGGAAGCCGTGATCGCCGGCGCTGGCGACGACAGGGCCGCGGGGCCCCGCGGCGGTGCGGCTGCCCGTTCCCGGGTAGGATGCCAAAGTTACCAGGCCCGCAGCACCGCCAACGTGAGCCCGGCCGCTTGGCGGCCGCGCCGGCCGCGCCGGATGGCCGTGAGCGCCCGGGTGGCCGCCACGTCGCAGTGGTCCACGCGCCCGTCCGTGATGACCACGCGCTCCGGCCGGTGGGTCGCCATGTACTCGTACGCCGTGGGCGCGTGGGGATTGGCGTACGGTCCGTCCGTCGAGAAGAGCGGATCGACGAGAATCTCGTGGCCGTCCAGGTCCAGCGTGTAGGCGGCGCAGCCGTCTCAGGCGATGCGGATCATGGCGCTACCCCCCTTGGGAAAGCCATACGCAGCAGCCCTGCCAGGTGCGGTGGTTCCTGCTGGCGGCGCATCGTGAAGTGCGGGCGCGTACGCGCCCGCACCCCAACCTCGCTTCCGATGCCCCTATATGATCGGGGGCTCCTTGGCCGTGATGTCCTTCTGCATCTGGATGTACTGCTCGCGCGTGATCTCGCCCCGGGCGTAGCGGATCTTCAGCACCGCCAGGGGGTCGTCGGCCGCCGGGCCCAGCCGCGTCGCGGGCGGCGCCCAGTGGCGGACCAGCTGGTAGATGAGGACGGCCGCACCGACCAGCAGGAGGATCCAGATCACGCCGCCGACCCACATCCACGGACCGAAGTAGCCGTAGTGGAACATCATCTGCGCGACCTCCTCCGCCTTCAGCCTACGGCGTCGCTGTCGCGGCACCGCGAAGGCCCTGTCGAGCGCGTGTGAAGTTTGTGGCATCGTGAGGCCATGCGCATGCTGGTGATCGAGGACGACGCCGGGGTGGCCCAGCTGGTCGCCGCCTACGCCGTCAGCGCGGGGTGGGAGGTCGAGACCGCCGGGCGGGTGGACGCGGGGCTGGCGGCCTTTGCGCGCATGGCGCCCGACGTCGTCGTCCTGGACATCATGCTGCCCGACGGCAGCGGCCTCGACGCGCTGGCGGCCATCCGCGCGCGCTCGGACGCCTACGTCGTGCTGCTGACGGCGCGGGGCGGCGAGGCGGACCGCATCGTGGGCCTCAGCCGCGGCGCCGACGACTACGTGGTGAAGCCGTTCAGCCCCGGCGAGCTCATGGCGCGCTGCCAGGCCCTGCTGCGGCGTCCGCGCGGGGCGGGGGCGGGGGAGCCGGCGGCGCGGCGGCCGTCCGAGCTCCGCTTCGGCGACCTCCGGATCGACCCCGACCAGTACCGCGTGGAGCTGGCCGGGCAGCCGGTGACGCTGACGGCCCTGGAGATGAGCCTGCTGCTGCTTCTGGCGCGCCAGCCGGGGCGGGTCTTCACCCGCGCCCAGCTGGTCGAGGGGCTGTGGGCCGCCCCCTACGAGGGGTACGATCGCGTGATCGACGTGCACGTCGGGCACCTGCGGCGCAAGCTGGGCGACGACCCCGAGGCGCCGCGCTTCATCGAGACCGTGCGCGGCGTCGGCTACCGCTTCCGCGCGGCGCCGGCGTGAGGCGGGGCGGAGGATGACCCGCGAGCGGCGGCTGCGCCGGGCCATCCTGCAGGCGGCCGGGGCCACCGCCCTGCTGGGGCTGGCGGGCACCGTCCTCCTGGCGGGCATCGCCGTCTGGCAGTCCGGCGGCGGCACGGCGCTGGCGAGCTTCGCCCTGGCCCTGGTGGCGGGCGGGGTGCTGGCCGCCGGGGCGGCGGTCGGCATGGCCTGGTGGCTGTCGCGGGCCGTGGCCCACGCCCTGGCCGAGGACCTCAGCCCGCTGCTGGCCATGACGCGGCGCATGGCGCATGGCGATTTCGGCGCGCGGCTGCCCGTGCGGGCGGACGACGAGCTGGGGGAGCTGGCCTATGCCCTCAACGCGGCGGCGGACGACCTGGCGGCGCTGGAGCGCGGGCGGGCCACCTTCCTGGCGGGGGTGGCGCACGACCTGCGCACGCCGCTCGCCGTGCTGCAGGGCAACCTGGAGGCCATGCTGGCGGGCGTGGTCGCCGCCGACCCGGAGCGGCTGGCGGCGCTCCAGGACGAGATCGGGCGCCTGAACCGGCTGGTCGAGGACATCCTGACGCTGGCGAGCGGGCAGGCGGGAGCCCTGCCGCCCCTTCAGAAGCGCGCGGTCGACCTGGTCCAGCTGACGCGCCGGCTGGTCGAGCGGTTTCAGCCGCTGGCGGGCGGGCGCGGGCTCGACCTGCGGGCGGACCTGCCCGGCGCGCCCGTGGTGGCGCAGGTCGATGCCGACCGCCTCGACCAGGCCCTGACCAACCTGCTGAGCAACGCCATGGCGTACACGCCGGCCGGCGGCCGCATCGACGTGCGGCTGGCGGTGTCGCCGGGCGGCGCGCCGACGTGGGTGGTGGCGGACACGGGGCCCGGCATCCCGGCGGACGTGCTGAGCCGCGTCAAGGAGCCCTTCTTCCGCGGGGATGAGGCCCGCGGGCGGCAGGGCGGCGCCGGCCTCGGGCTGCCGATCGCCGACATGTGGGTCCGCGCCCACGGCGGGGCGCTGGCGGTCGACGGCTCCGACGGGACGCGCGTGACGGTGGTGCTGCCGCCGGTGGGGGCCAACGGATCGTGAGCTGCCCAATCCCGCCGCGGAGTTGGTCGAAGCGGGAGATGACGGCGCTCGCGGCCTCGCCCATCAACGCGTTCCGCCGCCCGCCAGAGCTCCGGGTCGCAGCAGCCGCGCATCACGTCCTTGACCTTGACGACGTCGAGCCCGGTCGAGCGCCAGGTGTGGCCGAGGGCCCGCGGCAGGTTCTCGTCCACTGACACGCGACGGGGAGCGACCCGGCCGCTGACCTATCCGGCCCGGCAGCACTTCGCCGGCGCGCGGGCGACAGGCCGACCTACGGCTCCCGCGCCGGCCGCTCGGCCAGGGGGCGCAGCCTGAGCGCCAGCTGGGTCCGGAAGCAGAGCTCGCCATCGAGCAGCGAGCCGCCGAGCAGGGACTCGATGCGGCCGATGCGGTACGAGAGCGTGTTGGGGTGCACGCCCAGGGCGTCGGCGGCGGCCTTACGGTTCAGGGCGGCGGCGAACAGGGCCTCCAGCGTCTCCACGTAGCGGGCGGCGCGCCGCGGCTCGGCCCGCAGCACGCGCCCGAGCACCTCCGCCACGAAGGCGGCGACCGGCTCGCCGTCCTTGAACAGGTCGAACAGGCGCAGCGCCTCGTAGCGGTGGGTGCGTTCGGCCGGGCTGAGGCTGGCGCCGAGCGTCAGGGCGCGGCGCGCCTCGTGCAGGCCGGCCGTCAGCCCGGGGACGCCGGCCCGGGGTGTGCCGACGCCGCAGGCGATCCGGTCGTGGCGGCCCAGGGCGGCGATCAGGCCCGCCACGCTGGCCGGGGCCGCGGCCACCACCAGGCCGGCCCGCATCAGCACGGCGGGGCAGTCGGGGAAGCGGCCCTCGACCTCGTCGCGCGCCTCCGCGAGCGCCGCGTCCTCCTCCGCGGTGACAAGGAGCACCACGTGCGTGCCGCCGAGGTCGAAGCCGAGGGCGCGGGCCTCCCGCAGCGCGGGCTGCGCCTCGGCGAAGTCGCCGGAGTAAAGGCGCGTCAGGAACAGCCGCCGCGCCTCCTCCTCAGAGCGCGCCACGCGGTCGCGCTCGTGCAGGTAGGCCTGGGCGGCCACGTGGCTGACCCGCTCGGCGTAGGCCATGGTGAGCACGGCCAGCCGGCCGAGGTCCAGCGCCTCGGCCTGCTCGAGCAGGCACGTCCACATGACGCGCAGGCCCACGTGGTAGCTGTGGAAGATGGCCTCGAGCGGGATGCCCTGATGCAGCCGGCGCATCGCGGCCTGCTCGATCTCGCCCAGCTCGGCCGGGCTCGGCACGCGGTCCTCGGCCAGGGTGCGGAAGTAGAGCCCGACGTTGCGCAGGTTGACGGCGAAGACGTCGTCGTCGGCGAGCGCCGCGTACTCTGGCACCTCGGCGTCGACGGCGGCGTGGACGCGAGCGGCGTAGGCCTCCAGCTCGGCTGGCGTGCGATCCAGCATGTTTGTGTGATTCCCCCAAAAAGCCGGCGCTCCTTGCCCAGAATCGCCGATATCCGCCCAACGCCGCCGGTGCTATTGTGATGGTCAACCAGGGGCGATCAGACATTCTGACAACGGAGCTTGCTTGCATCCGCTGCGGCGCCGTGCACACGGCGACGGGCCGCGAGCTGGGCTGTCCGGCCTGCCAGGGCAGCGTGCCGGCCAACTTCGAGGTGGCCGGGGACCGGGGCGCGTGGGCCCTAGACGAGCGGGCGCGCGGCATGTGGCGCTACGCGTCGCGCCTGCCCGTCGCCGCG
>JAJYVM010000205.1 GCA_021792015.1 Bacillota bacterium
GGCGCGGTCCTCCCGCGACGCCAGCAGGGGCGGCAGACTTCCCGGCCGCAGCACCTCCATCGGGTGGGGCTCGAAGGTCAGGGCCGCCGCCCGGGCCCCCTCGCGCGCGGCCGCCTTGAGCATGGCCTTGAGGACGGCCCGATGACCGCGGTGGATGCCGTCAAACTTGCCGACTGCCACAAACCACGGCGCCGGCCCGCCGAGATCCCCCACGTCGTGCACGACGCCCGTCAAGACCACACCTTCTCCAAGCGGCCGGAGGCCGCCACTCCGACCAGCTCCCCGATGCCGTCCAGCAGCCGGGACCGCCGGACCGGCAGCCCCGCGATCTGAATGCCGTGGCGAACCGCGACGACGTCACCCGGGGCCAGCTCCACCGCGGGCAGAAAGGCCAGGGCCTCGGCCGGCGGCACCACCGCCGATTCGACGCCGTCGGCCTGCAACTCCTCCAGCGTCCAGGCATCGTGCAGATCGAAGCCGCCACACCCCGTCCGGACCAGAACCGCCAGATACGCCGGGCAGCCCACCGCTTCGCCCAGATCCCTGGCCAGCGACCGGACGTAGAAGCCGCTGCCGCATTCGATGTCGAGCCAGGCCCCCGCCGGCTCCTCCCAGCCCACGAGGCGGATGGTGTCCACGTGGACTGGTCGCGGGTCAAGCGCCACGGCCTGGCCGGCCCGCGCCAACTCATAGGCGTTGCGTCCGCCGCGCTTAAGGGCCGAGAACACAGGCGGTGTCTGCAGGATATCGCCCACGAACCGCGGGAGCGCCGCCGCGACCATCGCTGCCGTAACGTCCGGCGTGGTCACTTCGATCGCGTCGCCGGCCGCATCCAGCGTATCGGTCGACACCCCAAACCGCACCAGCGCCCGGTACGACTTCGGCCGCTCCATGAGGTACTCGGCCAGCCGCGTCGCCGAGCCCAAACAGATGAGCAGCAGGCCCGCCGCCTCGGGGTCGAGCGTGCCCGCGTGCCCGGCCCGCCTGATCCCCGCCAGCCGCCGCACGGCCGTGACCGCCTGCTGCGAGCTGGGCCCCGGCGCCTTGAGAAAGGGAACGACGCCGGTCACCGCATCGCGGCGCGAACCGCCGTCAGCACCGCGGCGTGCGCGGCAGCCAGGCTCATGCCCAGCGTGCAGCCCGCCGCGCGGGCATGGCCGCCGCCCCCAAGGCTCACGGCGACGGTGCTCACGTCCACCCGAGCCGTGCTGCGCAGGCTGACGCGCACCTCGCCCCGCCCCTCGTCGCTGAAGAGCACGGCCACCTCGACGCCCTCGAGCGAGCGCGGCAGGTTGACGAGCCCCTCGGTCTCGTATGCCGCGGCGCCGCTTTCCGCCAGCATCTGCGGCGTGACGTCCATCCAGGCGAGCTCGCCCTCGCGCTCGAGCGTGCGCAGGGCCGCCGCCTCCAGCCGCAGCGAGGCCAGGCTGCGGTTGTCCCAGATCCGCTCCGCCACCTCGGCCGGCCGCACGCCGAGACCCAGCAGCTGCGCCGCGATGCGGTGGGTGCGGGCCGTCACGCTCTGGTAGCGGAAGGAGCCGGTGTCCGTGACGATCGCCACGTAAAGCCCCACGGCCATCTCGACGTCGAGGGCGACCCCGAGGGCGCGGATGAGGTCGTACGTCACCTCGCCGCACGCGGCCGCTTGCGGCTCGACGTAGTTGATCTCGCCGTAGCGCTGGTTGCTGCTGTGATGGTCGACGTTCAGGATGGGTCCGGCCCGCTCGAGGTCTGCCGTCGCCCCGCCGATGCGGTCGAGACTGGCGCAGTCGAGAAAGAGCGCAGTGTCAAAGCTGCCCCGGGTGGCGCCCGCGTCCACGACGGCACCGGCGCCCGGCACAAAGGCCAGGTTCGGCGGGATGGGGTCGGGCGCCACCACCTCGGTCGCCTTGCCGAGAGCGCGCAGGGCGGCCGCCATGGCCAGGGTGGAGCCGATGCTGTCCCCGTCCGGCCGCACGTGGAGCACGAGCAGCACACGGCTGGCGGCGCCGAGCCGCTCCACGATCCGCCGCCGGTCGCGGGAGGCGGCGCTGCTCAATCCTTGCGCTCCGGGGCCGGGGCCCGCTCGGAGGCCGGCAGCTCGGCGAGGAGCCGCGCGATGCGGTCGCCGTGCGCGATCGACGTGTCGAGGGCAAAGTGCAGCTCCGGCGTGTGATAAAGGCGCACGCGCCGCCCCAGCTCGGTGCGGATGAAGCCCTTGGCATTCTCCAGGCCCCGCATGGTCGCCTGCTGGTCGGCCTCCGGCCCATAGACGCTGACGAAGACCTTGGCGTAGCGCAGGTCAGAGCTGGCCTCGACGCGCACGATCGAGGCGAAGCCGACCCGGGGGTCCTTGACCAGGCGCAGGATGTCGGCCAGCTCCTCCTTGATCCGCTCCGCCACCCGCTGCACCCGCTGCTCCGACATGAGATCCCGCCCCAACGGAACCGGTTTTGGTGGGCGGCGCGTACGCGCCGCCCTTCACGAATCCCCTCGTGCGGCCGCGTCCGGCAGCCGCCCCACTTCGCTAAGGCTTCACCTCTCGGTGCTCGACGATCTCGAGGATGTCGCCCTCTTTAATGTCGTTGAACCGCTCGAGCCCGATACCGCACTCGTATCCCGCGGCCACCTCGCGGACGTCGTCCTTGAAGCGGCGCAGGGAGCTGATCTGGCCCTCGTGGACGATCGTGCCGCCGCGCACCAGGCGGCAGAGCAGCCCGCGCCGTACGACGCCGTCCTGCACGTAGGAGCCGGCCACGGTGCCGGCGCCCGGGACCTTGAACGTGGCGCGCACCTCGGCGCGGCCCACGACCACATCCTCGAACTTCGGGGCCAGCATGCCCGTGATGGCCTTCTCCAGGTCGCCGATGAGGTCGTAGATCACGCGGTAGGTCTTGATCTCAACCCCCGCGCGCTCGGCCTCGCGCTCGGCGCCGGCATCGGGCCGCACGTTGAAGCCCACGATCACGGCCTTGGACGCGGCCGCCAGCATGACGTCGGACTCGTTGACCGGGCCGACGCCGCCGTGCAGCACCACCACCCGGGCCTCGTCGTTCTTTACCTTTTCCAGCGAGGCGCGCAGGGCCTCAAGCGAGCCCATCACGTCCGCCTTGAGGACGATGTTCAGCTCGCCGGCCGCCACGCCCTCGGCGCCGGACTTGCTCCACTCCGCCAGGGTCACGGCGCGGGCGGCGTTCAGGTCGCGCTTTCTGTCGGTCGCACGGGCCACGGCGGCCTCGCGCGCCGTGCGCTCGTCCTCCGTGACCTGGAAGACGTCCCCGGCCTCGGGCAGCTCGTCAAAGCCCAGCACCTCGGCGGGCATCGACGGGCCGGCCTCCTTCATCGGCTTGCCGCGGTCGTCGGTCAGCGCCCGGACCCGGCCCGATACGGCGCCGGCGACGAACGGGTCGCCAGGCCGCAGGGTGCCGGATTGCACCAGGACGGTGGCCACAGGCCCACGGCCGCGGGCCACGCGCGCCTCGATCACGGTGCCGACGGCACGGCGCTCCGGGTCGCCCTTCAACTCCTGCAGGTCGGCGACCAGCAGGACCATCTCCATCAGGCGCTCGATGCCCTCGCGCTTCAGGGCCGAGACCGGCACGACGATGGTCTCGCCGCCCCAGTCCTCGGGCACGAGGCCGTGCTCGGACAGCTGCTGGAGGACGCGGTCCGGGTTGGCGTTCGGCCTGTCGATCTTGTTCACGGCCACGATGATCGGCACGTTGGCCGCCCGGGCGTGGCTGATGGCCTCGATGGTCTGCGGCATGATGCCGTCATCGGCCGCCACCACCAGGATCGCGATGTCGGTCACCTCGGCGCCGCGGGCGCGCATGGCCGTGAAGGCCTCGTGGCCCGGCGTGTCGAGGAAGACGATCCTGCGTCCGTCGTAGGTCACCGTCGAGGCGCCGATGTGCTGGGTGATGCCGCCGGCCTCGCCCTCGGCGACGCGGGTCTCGCGGATCGCGTCGAGCAGGGTCGTCTTGCCGTGATCGACATGGCCCATGACCACGACGACCGGCGGGCGCTCCGCCATCCGCTCCGTGTGGTCGGCCTCGAGCAGCTTGCCGACCGCGTCGCGGTCGACCAACTGGTTCTCCTCGTCGGCGCCCTCCTCGGACTCCTCCAGCTCGATGCCCAGGGCCTGCACGGCCTGCTCGGCCTGCTCGAGCGTCAGCTGCTGGTTGATGCCGGCCATGATGCCGAGACCCAGCAGCTTGCCGATCAGCTCGGCCGGGTTCACGTTCAGGCGGGTCGCCAGGTCGCCGACGACGATCGGGCCGTCGAGCAGGATGCTGGTCACCGGCGTGTTCAGGGCCGCCTCCTCGCGGCGCTGGGCCGAGCGGCGGGCGGCGGCGCGGCCACGGCCACGGCCACGCCGGCGGCCCCCACCATCGCCCGCAAACTCCGGACGGCCGGCGCCGGGCCGCCCCTGGCCAGGACGGCCGGGACGCCCGCCGGGGCCGCCGGGACGGCCGCCAGGGGCACCCGGACGGCCGCCGGCGGGAGCACCGCGGCCAGCGCCGGGTGTCGGGCGGGCGGGACCCTGGCCGGGACGGGCACCGCCGGGCGCCGGACGCGCCGTCGGTCCCGTGCCGGGACGGCCCGGCCCGCCGGCGGGACGGACAGGGCCACCGGCACCCCCGGGGGCGGGACGGCCGGGGCCACCGGCACCCCCGGGGGCGGAACGGCCGGGGCCAGGCCCGAAACCAGGGCGCGCGGGAGCCGGCCTGCCGCCAGCGCCGTAGGCCGGCGTGGGCGGGAAGCCACCGGGACGGGGGCCGGCGGCCGCGCCGGGAGCACCCGGAGCGGGGCGGCCGGCGTACGGGGCGGGACGGGCCGAACCGGGCCCCGCGGGGGGCATGGCGCCACGGGCCCCAGGGCCTCCGGCCGGCTGGCCGGGTGCCGCTGGCGCTGGACCCCGGCCCGGAGCCTGGCCCGCGACCTGGCCCGGAACTCGTGCAGCGGGCTGACCGGGCGCTTGGCCGAAGCCGGCGCCTCGGGCAGGACCCGAACCGGCCGCGGCAGCCGGTGGCCCGGCCTGGGCCGCGGGCACCGCCCCCGCCCCTCGCGCTGCCTCCCCGGCGCTGGCCGCGCGTTCGCCCTCGGTCACCGCGCCGCCGGCGCCGAATGCAACGGCCGCGCCGGATGTGCCGGATGTGCCGGATGCACCGGGTACCGTCCGCTCACCGCGCGCCGTCAGACCCGTCGCCGCCGCTGCGGCCGCCGCCCGGCCCGCCGGGGGCGGGCTGCTCGGAGCCGCGGGGGTGCCCACGGCCGGGCGCGGACCGGTCACGCTCGCCGCGGCGGGCTGATATGCCCTGCCCGGAACGCTGCTGCCGGCCGCCGCCGCCGGCTGGAGCTCCCCCGGCCGCGGGGCCGGATGCTGCGCCGCGGGGGCCGCGCCCGTCTGAGCCGCCGCCGCGGGGCGTGTGGCCTCCGGCGCCGCTGCCGCCGGTGCGGTCGGCTGGGCCGCCTCCGGTGCGGTCGGGGCTGCCGGCCGCCCGTCCGTCGGAACTGCGGTCTCCGCCACTGTGGCGGCGCCGCCCTCCGGGCTGGCCGCTTCGGCGCTCGCCGCCCGTGCCGCTTCCTCCGCCGCCTGGGCCGCCTGGGCCGCCTCCGCGGCCCGTGCCGCTTCCTCCGCCGCCTCCGCGGCCCGCGCGGCCAAGATCGCGCCCTGCGGAATCCTGCGCGGTGCGCCGTACACCGGCGCTGCCACCGGCCGGCCCGGCACCGCTCCGGCCGGGCGCGCTCCCGCCTGGGACGCCGCCGCTGCCGCTGGCGCCGCTGCCGCTGGTACCGCTGTGGAGCTCGCCACCGCGCCGTCCGCCGTCTTCGGGGCCGGCTCCGCGGAAGCCGCCGCCCGCGTAGCCGCCGGCCTGCCCGCGGCGGGCGTCCCGTCCGCGGTACCCGCCGACTGCGGCGCCGTTGCCCTGCCGGGCTGAGTCGCGCCCATCGCCGCCTGGCCTGCCGCCGCCGGCACCGGCGCCGTACCCGCGCCCGGAGTCGCGCTGGCGCTGGACTCCCGGGCGAGCGTCGCCGGCTGGGGCTCCGGCGCCACCGCCGGGGATGCGCCCGCCGGGCGAGAAGCCTCTGCCGTCCCGGTCCGCATCGCCGCGGGCGCGGCGGGCGCCGCGGTCGTCTCGCTCGGGCGCACCGCCGCCGGGAAGGTGGTCGCGGGTGCGGTCGAACTGGCGGCCGGAACGCGGGGCCATCCGCCCCCGGTCGCTGGACGCGCCGGGCCCGAGCGTCCCCGGCCGAGGCTGGGCGGGGTTGAAAGGCGCGGGCTGCCGAGCTGCATACCGATCGTGGGCAGGGTAAACGGAGCCGGGCGCGCCGGGGCGCCCCCGCCCACCTTGCCCCCGCCCGAAGCCTTGCCCTTGGCCGCGCCGGTAGCCTTCTTGGCGCCCGTCCCCGAGCCGGCCGCCGCCGGGCGCGCCTCCGGCTCCTGGACGGCTTCCCCGCGCTGCTCCGCGACCAGCCGGCGCACCTTGGCGACCACCGTATCGTTGAGCGTCGCCATATGGTTGTCGAGCTCGATGTTCATCTTGTCGTGCAGCAGTTGCAGGATATCCTTGCTTTTTAGGCCAAGCTCCTTGGCCAGCTCGTAGACGCGAATCCCTCTCAACAATACCCTTACCCCCCGGACCGCCCGCGGACCCGCCGCGGGGGCCAAAGCCATAGAACAGGCCCCCGAGCGCTCGTCCCAGTCCGCGATCGGTCACCGCGACCACGGCGCGGGCCGACCGCCCCGTGGCGCGTCCAATATCGAGACTCAAACCCGGGCGCACCAGCGGGATCTCCCGCTCCCGGCACACCCGCACGAAGAAATCTCGTGTATTCGGGCCGGCATCCGTCGCCAGGACCACGAGGGCCGCCCGACCATCGATCACGGCCGCCTTTGCCGCGGCCTGTCCCGAGGCCACGCCCCCGGCGCGCTGCGCAAGGCCGAGGAGGCTCTGCCAGCGC
>JAJYVM010000206.1:0-435 GCA_021792015.1 Bacillota bacterium
CCTCCAAGGGCCGCCGCGGGGCTCGGCCCGGCTGCGACCCATGCGCCCTACGGGCTGCCCCAGGGTCGCGCCGGAGCCGGCCCCGCGGTCGCTACGCGCTCCCTGACGGCGCGCGCCGGGCGGCTGGCCCTCCCAGGTCGCCCAAGCGGGCGCCAAGCCCGCACGCGGCAGGGAGGGATCGGTCATGTACGATGTCGCCGCCCAGGCCCGCCTACTCCAGGTTCAGCTACTGCAGAGGTTCAGTCGCGCCACGGTCGCCGAGCGCAAGGACCTGCTGGATGCTATGTCCAGTGTCGCCCGTGGCTCAGCCAACACCGCGCTCGCGCTGGCCGCGCGGCGCGTGCTGGAGGTGGCGCGATGAACGCCACCTCCTTCGTCCTCGGTGGCGTCGCGGCGCTGCTGGCGGAACACTACCTCTTCTCCGTAGCGCACCTG
>JAJYVM010000206.1:445-6938 GCA_021792015.1 Bacillota bacterium
CGGCATCGTCCGGCTCGCCACCCTGGCGTTGCGCACCGGTGTTCTGACGCCGATGCTGATCATCACCGCCTGGGTCGCCAGCGTGCTGGCCATGGCCGGCATCGCCTGGCTGCTGCTCCAGGCCCAGGCAGGGATCGACCGGCGTGTCGACGCCGCCCGCGCACGCCGCAAGGCGACGCGTGCGGCTCTCGCGCCGAGGCGGTCGTAAGACCGCCTCTTTCCATGAGGTTGTCCCGCCTGCGGCGGGGCTTCCTGGGGCAGATGATGCCTTGCCTCCGGCAAGGCTTCCGAGCCGTCGTAGGTGGGGGCGAGATTCTACCACTGGTCGGCCCCCACACCCCCACGGGTTGCCCGTTGGTCTCCCCATTGTGCCAGCCGCCTTTTAGATGCGCGCTCGTCAAGGACGGCCCCTTCCGGGGCCGCCGCGGGGCTCGGCCCGGCTGCGACCCATGCGCCCTACGGGCTGCCCCAGGGTCGCGCCGGCGCCGGCCCCGCGGTCGCTGCGCGATCCCTGACGGCGCGCGGGCGGCTGGGCCTTCCCTGTTCGCCCAAGCGGGCTTCAAGCTCGCACGCGGCAGGGGAGGAATCGGTCATGAGCCGGTTGCAGAAGCAGGTCGCCAAACTCCAGCGCCGGATCGAGAGCGCCCGGACGGACGAGGAACGCCGCGCCGCCGTCGAGGACGTCGCGATCATCGCCGAGCTCGCACACGCCGAGCGCGATCGGGTCCTGGAGAACGCGGCACGCCGCGTTCTCGCCGAGGTCGGGGCTTAGCCCCGGCCTCGGCTCCTTTGCGGGGGCGCGGCGACGCCACTGTGGCCAGGTGGCGTCGCCCGGCCGCCGGCGGCGGCCTCGCTGGCGCTTCGGCCGAATGTGCCGCTGGGCGCGGCTAGGCCTGCAAACCTGGCGTTGCGGACCGGGGGCCTGCGGCAGGGTCTGCGACAGGGTCTGCGGCAGGGTCTACGACACCCAAAGCCACGGACGGCGCGGACCGGGGGCCTGCGACAGGGCCTGCGACAGGGTCTGCGACAGGGTCTGCGACACCGGCAGGGTCTACGACACCCAAAGCCACGGACGGCGCGGGCCGGGGGCCTGCGACAGGGTCTGCGGCAGGGTCTACGACACCGGCAGGGTCTACGACACCCAAAGCCACGGACGGCGCGGATCGAGGGGCTATCACATTGGCAGCGTCGACCGCACCCAAGGCCGCAAGGTCGGTATCCCCGGCGTCGGTATCACTGCTCGAACTGGTGGACGTGTTTTCAGGGACCGCAGACTCAGCATCGAACTGGTTCCCGAGCCGTGTTGGACACTCAGTCTGTACAACCGTCTCATCAAGACGACGTGGGACGAGATTCGCGAAGAGGTCTTCCGCAAGGCCGGACGACGCTGCGAGATTTGTGGTGCTTCCGGGCCCCTGCACTGCCACGAGGTCTGGAAGTACGACGACCTTCGCCACAGCCAGAAACTGATCGGGCTCATCGCCATCTGCAGACTCTGCCACCACGCCAAACACCTCGGCCAAACCAACGTCCTGGCCGAGATGGGGGTCATCAGCAAGGAAAAGGTCATCCGGCACTACATGAAGGTCAACCACGTCCGTCGGGCCGAGTACGAAACCGACGCCGAGCTGGCGTTCGAACGGTGGAAGGTCAGGTCCCTATCCGAGTGGAGCACCGACTTCGGCAAGTGGACACACCTGGTCGAGACCCGAAGCAAGCGTAAATATACGAATTCTGAATTGACAAACTGAATCACCTTCCCAAAAGGGCATAAGGATTCATAACACAGCGTGGGCAAAGCCCACGCGGGATCGGGTCGTGGCTGCAATCTTTGCCGTGACCGAAATGTGTCACACGCACGCTATGCAGTGATACGTATACCGCTCGTTTCCACGCACGATACCGTCCTCAGCGTGATACAGGGGGTATATCTGCGATGGCACAGGCGCAGGATGAATGGCTGCACGTTCGGGTTGGGCGGGACCTGCACGGTGCGCTGGTTGCGGGGGCGCAGCACCGCAACGAGAAAGTTTCGGACTTCGTTCGCCGGCTTCTGGAGGATGGCCTCGCCAACTGGCACGCGGAGCACGGCGCCAGCGCCGTCCGGCTCGCCGTCGCCAAGGAGCTCGCACCGCTGAAGATCATTCTGCGCCAGATCGCCGACTACGCCGGCACCGGCGCCTGGGAGGGGCGGGAGGCGATCCGATTGCTCGCCGCACTCTGCAACCTCCAGATCGAGGACGAACGCGACCGCTTCGGTGACAACTACGACGAAGAGCAGATGAAGGTCGCATCCTTCAACGCAAGGGTGGACTTCTACCAGCACAGCCCCCGCGTCGGCGGCGGCGATCCGGAGACCTATCAAAGCGCACAGGCGCTGGACGACATCGATCTGGGCGCCCTGGCGACAGCCGAAGATACGGACACTGAACCGCGCGGAACCGATTGAGGCGGCCTCACAGAGAACGGAGGTCAGGGGTTGGAGACGCACTTGCGCGCCCCGGTCGTAGTCAGAATGCAGTGGGCGCATGGCAGTGGGGCCGGCGCCAGGGGCGCCGCCCAGGCCCGGTACATCGCCGAGCGCGAGGGTGTGGTCCGGGTCGAGGAAGCCGAGCACGCGCCGGGTGAACAGCAGGCGGAATACATCGCCGAACGCCCCGGTTCCACGGGGCTGTTCGGTCCCGACCCACACGCCCCGCCCGAACTGGCCGAGGCTCAGACCGCCCTCCGGCAAGCCCCCTGGCACTGGCAGATCGTGATCGGGTTGCGCAACGACGACGCCAGCGTGCTGCGAATCGAAGATCCGGCCGCCTGGCGGCAACTGGTCCGGGACGTGATGCCGACGATCGGCCGGCGCCTGCAGGTCGAGGGCGATCTGCGTTGGGTGGCCGCCATGCACTACAAGCCGGCGAGCATGAGCAAGAGCGGCATCGGTCACAACCACGTCCACATCCTCGCCTGGACCGAGGGGGACCGCAGCCGCAACCCTTTCTGGACCCGGGACGAGATTCGCCAGGTCAAGCGCGCCGTCGCCCAGGAGGTCTACCGGGATCTGCGCCAGCGGCTGAACGAGGAGCGGGCGATGCGTCGCGACTTCCTGCTGGCCTTCGGCCGGCAGGGCCTGGCGCGAGCCGAGCAGCTAATTCAGGACAGCCGTCTGCAAGAGCAGCTCGAACGCCCCACACCCGACCGCTTCATCCCCCCGCTGCCAGAGGCCGCGGCCAGGACCCTGGGCGGCAAGATGGCCGAGCTCGCCCGCATCATGCCCGGCCACGGCCAGGCCAAGCTCGCCTTCATGCCGGCCGAAGTGAAGACCAAGGCGCGCGAGATCGCCGAGTGGGTGCTCGCCCGCCCGGAGTGCGCGGATGCGCTTTCCGCCTTCGAGGGGGCGGTGCGGGCGCAGGCGGAGCTCTATGTGCGGGATGAGGCCAAGCTCGGCGGCGCCATCGCGCGCGGGCGGGCCGACCTACGCGATCGCATCGCCCAGGCCGTGGTGCGCGAGGCGGCAGGCGTGCAGCGTCACGAGCGCGAGGACGAGCGCAGGGCGGAGCAGCACGAGCGCACCACCGAGGAGATCGCCGCGGAGGCCGCCGACCTGGCACCGCCTGAGGTCGAAGCCGAGGCCGAGTGGGAACCGGAGGAGCCGGATGCCGGTACTGGAGCCGGCACGACGCGGGCGGGCGGCGGGGAGCCGTGGCGGCTCGACCCTGCGACCATCGAGCGCCTCTCGCAGGTGGGGGACGGCCCGCGGCTGTACGACCCGGCCGGCGCCCTCGCCTTCCTCTACCTGGAGGCGCCGCTGCCGTCGGATCAGGCGCGCGAGCTGGCGGCGCTGCTCCGGCAGGCGGAGGTAGCCCTGGAGCCCGAGGTCGGCGGGCGGCGGCAGCCGGTGGCGGCCGGCCCCAACACCGAGCGCGTCGTGGCCTTTTTGGCCGAGCACGGCGCCGAGCATCCCGGCCTGGCGCCGCTGGATCCTGCAGTGTGCCACAGCCAGCAGGAGCAGGTGCGCAGGGACATCGCCGCCCAGGCGGCCAGGCAGCAGGGCCTGCACCGCGCCAGCCGGCAGCAGGCGCCGACCCCCGCCGAGACCCTGGCGTCGGTCGCGTGGGTCGAGTTGGATGCGGGGATGCAGGCGGAATGGACGGAGCTGATGCGCAGCCTGCCGGTCTGGCGCAACGCCGAGGGGCGGCTGGAATTCGACCGCGAGCAGCTGGTCGATGCCGTGGACCCGGTGCTGGCGGAATCGCCGCGGCCGCAGCCTCCCACGGAGGAGCAGGAGCGCCGGGCCCGGCAGCAGGGCAGGGAACTGCCCACACCGGAGCAGGCGTGGGGGGAGCGGATGGCGCGCATCCGCGCCGAGTTCGTGATCCAGGCCTACCGCCAGCAGGGATTGGACTGGATGGAGCGGCGCAAGGATCTGAAGGGGCTGGATCCCCTGGAGCAGTTGCTGGGGGCGCCGCTGGATCAGGCCGCGCGGCACCAGGTCGCCGAGCTGCTGCGCCAGGTGGAGGTGACCTGCGACTGGCGGGAGGGCGAGGCGGCGGCGGGGGGCGTGCGCAGCCTTCAGGCTCAGGGTCCGGGGTATCAGAGGGCCCTGGCGGCCATCGAAGATCGCGCCGCGCCCCTGCACGACCGCTTCCGGCTGGAGCGCGAGGTGATCCACCAGGCGTACCGCCTGCAATCGGCCGAGGACCGGGCCCAGGCGCGGCTGCACGACCCCGCGGCGGCTCTGGCCGTGCTGTTCGGTCTGGACCTGGACGCAGGCGGGCGGGAGGAGCTGGGCAGGCGCCTGGTGCAGGCGGAGCTGGCCTGGGGCGAGGACGGCTTCCCCAAGGGGGTGGGCGCGGCCTTCGAGCAGGCGGTGGCGTCCGTGCGGGAGCGGGCGAGCCGGCACCTTCACGACCCGCGGCGCGAGGTGGCGCAGGCAGCGGCCCGCCAGCAGGGGCGGACGGGCGAGGCGGTGCGCGCGGCCGTGGCCGGTCTCGGCCGGGCCGCCGGGCTCACGCTTGGCGGCCGGGAGGCCGAGCGCTGGCAGAAGACGCTGCACGGCCTGCCCGAAGTCGGGCGGCAGGGGGCCGTGACCTTGGCCGAACGGCTCGGGATCGAACTGGACGGACCGGCGCAGGCAAGGTGGGCCGAGATCCTGGGCAGGTTGCCGGCCTGGGCCCGGCAGGCCGAGCGCAGCCCGGCCGAGGAGCTGGCCGCGCGCTTCGGCATCGAGCTGAGCGAGAGCGAGCGCACGGCGTGGGCGGGCATGCTCGAGCGCGTACCCGTGTATCACGACCGGGAAGGCGGGCAGCTGCGCAGCGACCCCGAGTTGCTGGCGCCGCTGCGAACGGCGGTGGCGGCCCGCTGTCCGGAGCAGGGGACGGCGCGGATCGAGGCCGAGATCACCCTGCACGCCCACCGCCAGCAGCAACCCCACTGGGCGGAGATCGCCGGGCTGGAGCCGGCCGAGACGCTGGCGCGCTGGGTGGGACGGGGGCTGGCGCCGGAGGTGGAGCGGGAGATCGGACGACTCCTGCCGCGGATCGTGGTGGAGCGGGATGCCCAGGGGCACCTCCGGGGCAGGGGGCCCGAGTACGAGCGGGCCCTGTCGCTGGTGGCGCCCGATTTGCAGGGGGCCTGGCGAGGCCGGTTGGGCGAGGAGCTGTCGCGGCAGGCCGAGCGGGTGCAGCTGCGGGCGCTGGCGCCCGCCGACGCCCTGGCGCGGAGCCTGGGCATCGCCTGGTCCGATGCCCGGGAGCGGGCGGCGGCCGTGGCGATGCTGCGCGGGATCGAGTTGGAACGCGGCGGGGAGGGGCCGCCGCGCGGGCAGGGAGCCGCGTTCGAGCAGGCCAGCGAGGAACTGCGGCGGCGCTCGGGCGCCGGCCGGCCGAGGGTCGAGGCGGCCATCTCGCAGCAGGCGGCCCGCCAGCAGGGCCGCGACCGGGCGGACTTGCGGGGAATCGGGCGGCGCGGTTTTCAGAGCCTGCACCGCACCCTCAGCGCCGAGGCGCGCCGGGCCGAGGCGTCATCCGAGCTGGGGCGGATGCGTGCTCAGGCGCGGGCCGAGGCGCGGGCGGCAGCCGAACGCAGATCGCAGATGGGGATGGAGGAGGAACGGTAGCGATGATCGTCGCGGTGGATGCCGGCTACGGATACGTGAAGGGGGTCGGAGAGGGCGGGACCGCCGTCGCGTTCCCCAGCATCGCAGTGGGCGAGCGCGGCACGGGGGAGCTGGCGCGGGCGCTGGGCGGGCCGGCCGGGCCCGGCCACCGGCTGCAGGTGCTGCAGGGAGACGGGCCCGCGCAGACCTGGCTGGTTGGGGAGGCGGCCCTTGCCGCCGGGGGGGAGCGCAGTTGGGAGGCCCAGGCATCCGAGCGCGCCGACTACCCGCCGCTGGTCCTGACGGCGCTGGGGCTGCTGCACGCGGACAGGGTGCGTCTGGCGCTGGGGCTGCCGCTCGGGCTGTATCTGCAGCCGCGCGAACGCACTTCGCTGCGGGCCCGGC
>JAJYVM010000207.1 GCA_021792015.1 Bacillota bacterium
GGAGGTGCACGCGGGCACCTACATCGAGGTCGAGGAGGTCTCGCGCCTGCCTGCCAGCCAGGTCGTCCTGCTGACGACGGGCAGCCAGGGCGAGCCCCTGTCCGCCCTCTCGCGCCTTGCCTCGGGCGAGCACCGCACGCTGTCGATCGAGCGCGGCGACACCGTGGTCCTGGCCGCCACGCCCGTGCCCGGCAACGAGAAGATGGTCCACCGCACCGTCGACAACCTGAGCCGTCTGGGCGCCCGGGTCATCACGCCGGGCGACAGCGGCCTCCTGGTGCACGTCTCGGGCCACGCCAGCCGCGAGGAGCTCAAGCTGATGCACCGGCTCGTGCGGGCGAGCTACTTCGTCCCCCTGCACGGGGAGTACCGCATGCTCGCCGCGCACGCCGAGCTGGCGCGTGACCTTGGTATGCCAGCCGACCATGTGATCGTCGGCGACAACGGCAGCCAGTTCGAGATCAGCCAGCGCGGGGTGCGCATCGTGGGCCAGGTCGCGGCCGGCCGGGTGCTGGTGGACGGCCTCGGCGTCGGCGACGTCGGCAACGTGGTCCTGCGCGACCGCCGCCAGCTGGCCCAGGACGGCATCCTGATCGTGCAGGTGGCGATCCGGGCCGGCACGGGGGAGGTCGTCTCCGGCCCCGATATCATCTCGCGCGGCTTTGTCTACGCGCGGGAGTCGGAGGAGCTGCTCGATCAGGCCCGCGCGCGCGTGAGCGATGCCCTGGCCGAAGCCCGGAGCGAGGCGCCCGCCGTCCGCGCCGCCGTGCGCGATGCGCTGGCCCAGTTCCTCTATGGCAAGACCGGCCGCCGGCCGATGATCCTGCCGCTGGTCGTCGAGGTGTAGGGAAGCCGGGCCGGCGCGGATGCGCCGGCCCGGCCGGCATCCGGGGGGCTCAGCGGCCTGCGGGACGAGGCCCCACGACCTCGCCGGTGCTCGGGTTGAGGAAGAGCGGCGCGGCGGGCCGCTGGTGGAAGTCGAACATGCCGGCCACGCTGCCCGTCAGGGCGTCGAAGGAGCCGCCGCCGATCCGGCCGAGGTTCCAGTTGTTCTCGATGAACCGCAGGATCTGGGCCGCGCGGTCAGCCCCGGTGCCGGGTGCGGTCCTGCGTGCGCAGGATCAGCGGACGCATGCCGCTTCTTTGGACGGGGGTGCGGATCAGGACGGTGCGCAGCGCCGACCAATTGAAGGGGATCAGGGGCCAGGTGTAGGGGATGCCGAAGGTGCGCGTGCTGAGCAGCACCAGGAGCCAGATCAGGGAGCCGATCAGCAGGCCCGGCAGGCGGAAGGCCCACACGGCGATCAGCAGCGTCAGGCGGACGATGCGCGCCGCCTCGCCCAGCTCGAGGTTGCTGACGGCGAACTGGCCGATGGCGGCCAGCACGAGATACACCAGCACCTCCGACGAGAAGATGCCCGTCTTGGCGGCGAGGTCGCCCAGCACGATGGCGCCCAGGATGCCCATGGTGGCCGACAGGTTGTTCGGCGTGTTCAGAATGGCGCGGCGCAGCAGGTCCAGGGTGATCTCGGCGCCGATGAACTGCAGGCCGAGGGGAAAGCCCGAAGGCTTCTTCGGCCCGATGAATGCCAGTCCCGGCAGGGCGTGCACGATGCGCGGGTCGATGGCGATGGTCAGCCAGAGCGGCGGGAGCAGGGTGGCGAAGAACAGCCCCACGAACTGGACCCAGCGCATGTAGCTGCCCATCAACGGGCTCATGTGGTAGTCCTCGGGGTGCTCGAGGTGGTTCCAGAGCGTGCTCGGGCAGATGATGGCCTGCGGGCTGGTGTCCACCAGCACCAGCGCGTGCCCCTCCAGCAGGTGGACGGCGGCGACATCGGGCCGTTCGGTGAAGCGCACCGTCGGGAAGGGATTCCAGGGCTGGTCCTGCAGGTACTCGGCCACGGTGCGCTCGGCCATGGTCACGGCGTCGACGCCGATGGACTTGACGCGGCGCGTAACCTCCTGGACGAGCGAGGGGTCGGTCAGCCCGTCCATGTAGGCGACCGCGACGTCCACCTGGCTGCGGACGCCCGCCTGCATGATGGCGAAGTGCAGGCGCGGGTCGCGGATGCGGCGGCGGATCAGGGCCGTGTTGAAGACGAGGGTCTCGATGAAGCCGTCGTGGGGCCCGCGGATGACCCGCTCGGTGTCCGGCTCGTTCGGATTGCGGTCCGGGTAGTAGCGCGTGTCGACGATGATGGCCTCGTCGGCGCCGTCGACCAGGATCGCCAGGGGGCCCGACATGACCTGGAAGGCCACGTTGCTGAGGCTCTTCGTCTTTGTGACCTGGGAGTAGGTCAGGCTGGTCTCGAACATTCCCCGGAAGGCCTCGACTCCCAGGTCCTCCGCCGACAGCCCGTCACTGTTCTTGCCCAGGGCCGTCAGCCACTCGGTCATCTTGAGCATGACGAGGTTGTCGATCGTCTCGAACATCCCGTTGACCACGTAGATCGCCAGCCGCACGGAGCCGAAGCGCAGTTCGCGGAAGATGATGTCGAACGAGGTGCCGACGCCCATGACCGTATCGAGGATGGCCTTGTTCTCGTCCAGCGACCGGCGCACCGGACCGAGGTCGGGCGGCGCCGAGCTGCGGTGGATTTCGGCCATGGTGCGCGCCGGTTCGGCGCCGTGGGCCGCGGCGGGGACCCGGCCGGCGCCGCGGGATCCGTTGGCGCCGGAACCGGCGCCATCCTGGTCCGGGTCGTCGCTGGCGTAGTCGGCGTCCGACTCATGGACGCCGCCCCTCCGATGGTCGCCGCCGCGCCCGTTTCCGTTCCGGTGTGTCTGGGTCTCCTCGCGGCTGAGCGTGGCCATGCCCGATGTGCCGCCGCGGCCGCTGGCCGTGAGCGCGCCGTCGCCGGCCTGCTCCCTGCTGGATGGCCCGTCCTGCCCGCCGTCGCGGCCCGCGCCCCCGCCATTGCCGGTCGTGCCGTCGTGCGGGTCCCGGACGCCCGGCTCCCAGGTGAGAAAGCCCCGCCGACGGGGCCGCTTGGAATCCGCCATGGCCACCCAGGCCTCCCGCAGGCAGGATGCCCCGCGCGGCGACGGGGGCATACCGGCCCGGCGCCGCGGGAACAACGGCCCTGGGGGGATGGAGCGCTGTCGGCCATCGGCCGGGCCGTCCATCGGAAGGAGGCGTTCGAGAAGGTCACCGGCGCGGCACGGTACGTCGGGGACTACGAGACGCCGGGGCTGCACCACGCGGAGCTGGTGACCAGCCCGCTGGCGCACGCGCGCATCCGCTCCGCCGACGTCCGCGCCGCCGTGGCCCTGCCGGGGGTCCGCGCCGTGCTGACGGGGACCGAGTCCGCCATCATGTGCGGCGAGGTGCTGGAGGACCGCCCGCCCCTGGCGCGCGGCAGGGTGCGGTACTATGGCGAGCCGGTGGCGGTGGTCGTCGCCGACACGGAGGCGGCCGCGGCGGCCGGGGCGCGGGCCGTCCGCTTCGAGTACGAGCCGCTGCCGCCGGTGCGCAGCGTCCGCGAGGCGCTCGCCGAGGGCGCGCCCCTGGTCCACCCCGAGCTCGGCACCTACAGGATCGCCCAGCAGCCGGTGGTGCCGATGGCCGGCAGCAACGTGGCCGACCACGCCAAGGTGCGCCGGGGCGAGCCCGCCCGGGCCTTCGGCGAGGCCGACGTGGTGGTCGAGGCCCGCTACAGCCTGCCGCAGGTCGACCATGCGGCCATGGAGACGCGCGGGGTGCGCTGCGAGATCCTGCCTGACGGGCGGATCGAGCTGCACACGTGCTCGCAGGCGCCCTTCGCGGTGCAAAAGACCATCGCCACGTACTTCCGCCTCGGCGTCGGCTCCGTCGTGGTCCACACGCCGCTGGTCGGGGGCGGATTCGGCGGCAAGGCGCCCGTGCAGCTCGAGGTGATCGCCGTCCTCTGCGCGCAGGCCCTGGGCGGGCGCCCGGTCAAGCTCGTCAACAGCCGCGAGCAGGACATCGCGGGGTCGCCCGTGGGGCCCGGGCTGGACGCGCGCATCCGCCTGGGGGCCACCCGCGCGGGCCGGCTGGTCGCGGCCGAGCTGGAGTACTGGCTGGACATCGGCGCGTACGCCGACTCGACGCCCCGCATCGCGCGCGCCGTGGCGTCCGCGTGCACCGGCCCCTACCGGATCGACGCCGTCCGCTGCGACGTGCGCTGCGTCTACACCAACCACACCTACGCGACGGCGTGGCGCGGCTTCGGGTACATGCCCATGACCTTCGCCATCGAGCGGACCATGGATAAGCTCGCGGCCAGGCTGGGGCAGGACCGGGCGGAGCTGCGGCGGGCCAATCTCATCGGGCCCGGCGACCGCACGCCCACGCAGGTGGATCTGACGGAAAACCTCCTGGGCGATTTGCCGAAGTGCCTGGAGCGGGCGCGCGCGCTGGTCGGCTGGCGGGCCGAGCGCGCCGCCGGCGAGGACCGGCACGTCCGCGGCCAGGGGATCGCCTGCTTCTGGAAGACGTCCAGCAGCCCGCCGAACGCCACGTCGGGGGCACTTGTCACCTTCAACTCCGACGGCAGCGTCAACCTGGCCGTCGGGGCCGTGGAGATGGGGGCCGGCACCAAGACGACGGCCGCGCAGATCCTGGCGCAGCGCCTCGACATGCCGCTCGAGCAGGTGCACCTGCACATGGACGTCAACACGCTGGTCGATCCGGAGCACTGGAAGACGGTGGCCAGCATGTCCACCTACATGGTGGGCCAGGCCGTGCTGGACGCGGCCGAGGATGCCATCCGCCAGCTGAGGCGCATGGGCGGCGTGGTGCTCAGGTGCTCGCCCGAGGACCTGGACGTCGGGGGGGGGCGGGTCTTCCTGAAGGACGACCCGGACCTCTTCGTCGCCGTCAAGGACGTGGCCCACGGCTACCAGTACCCGGACGGCGACGCCGTCGGCGGCCAGGTCATGGGCCGCGGCGCTTACATCATGCGCCACCTGACGCTGCTCGACCCGGAGACGGGCCTTGGCATGCCGGGGCCGTCGTGGACGGTCGGCGCGCAGGCCGTGGAGGTCGAGCTCGACACCCGCGACTTCACGTACCGCATCCTGAAGGCCGTCACCGTGATGGATGCGGGGCGGGTGCTCAATCCGCCGGCCGCGCGCGGGGTCGTCATGGGGGGCATGAGCATGGGCCTCGGCTACGGCAGCCGCGAGTGCCTGATGTATGGGGACCGGGGCGAGCTGCTCAACGACCAACTCCGCACGTACAAGGTCATGCGGGCGGGTGAGGAGCCGGCGGAGTACGCGGTGGAGTTCGTGGAGACCCCGCAGGTCAACGCCCCCCTCGGCGCGCGGCCGATCGGCGAGCACGGGGTGCTTGGCATGCCCGCGGCCCTGGCCAGTGCCCTCTCCGCAGCCGCCGGCGTGGAGCTGGACACCGTGCCCCTCACGCCCGAGCGCATCTGGCGGGCCGTGCGGCAGGGCCGTCGATGATCCCCTTCGACTTCTCCTACCACCGTCCGGACTCGGTCGCGGAGGCCGTGGCGAGCTATCGCCGCCTGGAGCGGGCCGGTCTGGAGCCCGTGTACTACGGCGGCGGCACCGAGATCATCACGCTGGCGCGCCAGGGCGAGCTCCGCACCGGGGCCGTGATCGACCTGAAGGGCGTGCCCGAGTGCCGGGCGCTCATGTGCCGCGACGGCAGCGTGCTGCTGGGGGCGGGGCTGACCCTGGCCGAGGTCGGCGAGCGCGGCGGCTGGGCGCCGCTGGCCGAGGCGGTCGGCCGCATCGCCGACCACACGAGCCGATGCAGGATCACCCTGGGCGGAAACCTGGCGGGCCAGCTCCCCTACCGGGAGGCCGTGCTGCCCCTGCTGCTGGTGGACACCGTGGCCGTGGTGGCGGGGGACGGGGGACTGCGGCGGATCCGGTTGGCGGACGTCTTCCGGGGGAGCCTCCGCCTTGCCCCGGGCACGTTCCTCGCCCAGCTCGAGGTGCCGCTGGATGAGGCCGACGGCCCGCACTTCGCGAGCAAGCGCACCCGGCTGGACTGGGTCGACTACCCGCTGCTCACCTTGGTGGGCGTCCGCGCAGGCGGACGCGTGCGAATGGCCTTCTCGGGCCTTTGCGGCTACCCGTTCCGCGACCCGGCGATGGAGCGCGACCTGCAGGCCGGGCGGATCGAGGACGCCATCGGCCATATCCCGGGGCCCGTCGTGGACGACCTGCACGGATCGGCCGACTACCGGCGCCACGTGCTGGCCGGCGCCCTGCACGACGCGCTGGAGGTGCTGCGCGCATGAAGCGGAGCGAGGTTGCGCTCGAGGTCAACGGAGAGCCGCGATGGCTTTTGGCCCGCGGGGCCGACACCCTGCTGGAGGCGCTGCGAGGCCAGCTCGGGCTGACCGGCGCCAAGCCGGGGTGCGAGAACGGCGACTGCGGGGCGTGCACCGTCATCGTGGACGGGACGCCCGTCAAGTCGTGCATGATGCTGGCCCACGAGGCGGCGGGGCGCCGCGTGCGGACCGTCGAGGGGCTGGCGGGGACGGCGGCGCAGCGGGCGTTCGTCGCGCGCTTCGCCTTTCAGTGCGGCTACTGCACCTCGGGCTTTCTGATGGTCGCCCAGGCGCTCTGCGAGGCGCACCCCGGCGCGGACGAGGACCGCATGCTGGAGTGGCTGCGCTCCAACATCTGCCGCTGCACGGGGTACGAGGAGATCCGGTCGGCCGTGCGCGATGCCGTGCGGGCGGCGGCCGCCGGTGAGGCGGCACCGCCGGGCGGCGGCAGGGAACGGGAGCGCGAGCCCGTGGGAGCGGATGCCGACGCGCAGCGGGCCGTTGCGGCCGACGGGGCGCGGCGGGGTGGCGGTGAGCGGCCGGAGCGTGAGCCGGCGCCCGCCGGACAGGCCGCGACGCGGGCCGTGGCGGCCGACGGGGCGCGGTCAGGCGGAGCCTGAGGCGGCATACGGGCCGGCCGGGGCGCGCCGCTCCCCGGC
>JAJYVM010000208.1 GCA_021792015.1 Bacillota bacterium
AGATCTGACGGGCCGGACGGCTGCGGCATCGCCGCGGCCGGTGCGATCCCTCGCGCCTTCCGGCCGACCGCCGCCAGGCGCGCCGAAAGCGCCTCCAAGCCGCACCAGCGTGGACCCGCCGCGCGGCCGCCACTCCATGCTGGCCGGCAGCGCCCCCGTGTGCGGACCATAACCGCTTCTTCGCGCGTCCTTCACGCGGCGTGCTGGCCCGCGTTCACAAACACTGGAGGATCGCCCTTGTCCTCGTCGAAACAGTTGCGCAACCGCGTGCAGCCAGTGCTGACCACCGTCCGGCCATGGGGGGCGTTCGATGGCGCCGGTTCGCCTCGCCAGAATTTCCAAGGCCTTCGGCACCGTGCGAGCCTTGGACGACGTATCCCTGGACATCGCCGACGGGCAGCTGATGGTGCTGCTCGGCCCGTCCGGGTGCGGCAAGACGACCCTCCTGCGGTCCGTGGCCGGATTGGAGACCACGGATGCGGGCGACATCTTCATCGCCGACCGCCGCATTAACGACGTACCCGCCCACCGGCGCAACGTCGCGATGGTGTTTCAGAGCTACGCGCTGTACCCGAACCTCACCGTTTCCGAGAACGTCGCCTTCCCCCTTCGGGCCAGGCGCGTGCCCGCCAAGGAGGTCGCCGAGCGCGTCCGTGCGGCCGCCGAACGGGTGGGTGTGCAGGACTTGCTCACGCGGCGGCCCGGCCAGCTATCGGGCGGCCAGCGCCAGCGGGTGGCCATCGCCCGCGCCATTGTGCGGGAGCCCGAGGTGTTCCTGATGGATGAGCCCCTCTCGAACCTCGACGCGCAGCTGCGCGCGCACATGCGCGCCGAGATCACCCGTCTCCAGCGGCGGCTTGGAACGACCACGGTCCTGGTGACGCACGACCAGATCGAGGCCATGACCATGGGCGACCGCATCACAGTGATGCACCAGGGTCGCATCCAACAGACCGGCAGCCCGGTCGATATCTACCTGCACCCCGCCAACACCTTTGTGGCGGGCTTTGTGGGCTCGCCGCCCATGAATCTGGTTCCGGCCCGCGTGGCCCTGCGGGCGGGACAGAGCGGTCTCGCGCTCGGCGGGCAGGGGGAGGGGTGGATCGACCTGCCAGCGGCCGCACGGCCGGCACTGGCACGCGCCGAAGCCGTCATCGTGGGCGTGCGTCCGGAGGATCTCGCGCTCGTCCCGGTGGGTACGGGCCTCGCGGCCGGGCGGGTGGACCTGGTCGAGTACCTTGGCTCGGACACGCTGGTCACCGTCGTCGGGGGCGGGACGGAGTGGATGCTGAAGCTGAGCGGGGGGCCGCGGGTCACGCCGCAGGAGCAGGTTGCACTCGCCGCCCCACCGGAGCGCGTCTACCTCTTCCGCTACGGCGACGGCGGCGATCTGATCGGCACGCTCGGCGAGCTCGGCTCCGCCGCGCCCGCGGCGGGCTGAGGGGCGGGGGCGGGCCGGAGCGGGCCGTGACGGCCCGGAGCGGGCCAGGTCGGGCCGGGGACAAGGGTTTCGCGCGATCCAGCACGATCCGGCACGATCCAGCAGGGTCCACTAGGGGAGGGAACGGGCTTTGCGATCGAAGAGCATGCGCTCCGTGCTGGCCGCGGTCGGCGCCTTCGCGCTGCTGGCCGCAGGGTGCGGCGGTGCCGCGGCGCCGGCCTCGACGGGCGCCTCGGGGTCGACTGGCAGCACCAGCGGCAGCGCCAGCAGCAGCGCCCAGGCCGGCTCCAAGACGGTCGCCTTCGACTTCGACTACCCGGTCGGCGTCTCGGGCCCCTTGGCGACGATCATGACGAACCTGGTGAACCAGTTCAACAGCACGCACCCGGGCATCAAGGTGACGCCGGTGTTCGCCGGCAGCTACCAGCAGACGCTCGCCAAGGTCGAGACGGGCATCCAGGCCGGCAACCCACCGCCCGTCGCCGTGCTGAACCACACGGCCGTGTTCGACCTGCTCCACCTGCAGGCCATCCAGCCCCTGGACAGCATCGTGCAGCAGGGCGACTTCTACCCCGCCATGCTGAAGCCTGAGGTCCAGGGCCACTACTGGAGCGTCCCCTTCCAGCGCTCCACCGTCGTCCTCTACTACAACAAGACCCTCTTCCAGAAGGCGGGCCTCGATCCGAGCCACGGCCCGACCACGCTGAGCCAGCTGGTCTCCGACGCGCAGACGATCCAGCAGAAGACCGGGGTCACGGGCATTGAGATCCCCTCGGACGGCACGGTTTACTGGGAGTTCCAGCCCTTCGCCATCGACCAGGGCAGCAACCTGGCCGGCAACAACGGCACGACGACCTACTTCAACTCGCCGGCCGTCGAGAAGGGCCTGCAGTTCTGGATGGACCTCTCGCACAAGTACAAGGTCGAGCCCGCGGGCATCCTGCCCTGGAACACGGTCCCCAACGACTTCGAGGCCGAGAAGACCGCGATGATCGTCCACAGCAGCGGCAGCCTGGCCTCGATCCTGCAGAACTCGAAGTTCCAGGTCGGCGCCTCCTTCATGCCCAAGGGCACGGCCACCGACGTCACCAACCTCGGCGGCGGCGACTTCTACCTCATGAAGGGGATCTCGCCCTCCGTGCAAACGGCGGCCATCACCTTCATCAAGTGGATGACCGCGCCGGATCAGGCGGCGAGCTGGAGCATGCAGACCGGTTACATCGCCGTGTCGCCGGCCGACTACAAGGTCCCGGCCATGGTCGCCTACACGAAGAAGTACCCACAGGCGCTGGTGGCGCCGGCCCAGCTCCAGTACGCGGAGCCCGAGCTCTCCACCTATCAGCTGAATCAGGTCCAGGACATCTTCGATAGCGCGGTGCAGTCCGTGCTCGACGGCCAGTCCCCGATCAAGACCGCCCTGGACAAGGCCCAGCAGCAAGCCCAGGCCGTCCTGGCCCCATACAAGACCTAGTAGCGGCGACTCAAGCAGCCAAGCCGGGCGCCAAAAGGGTGTGGATGTCCACGACCGTCGTCAGCGAGGCTGAGCCCGAGCCGCAGCCCGGGGGACCGGCTCAGCCGGCCCCCCGGCGGCGGCGCCCCTTCACCGTCCTCGGCCCCTATGCGGTGCTGGCGCTGCCGGCCGCGCTGGTGGTGGGCTTCGTCGCCATCCCCATCGTGCAGACGGCCGTCCGGAGCTTTGACCTGCTGGGCGTCCGCGGCCAGGTCACCGGCTTCGGCGGCCTCTCGAACTACCGTGCGCTCTTCAGCCAGCCGCTCTTTCTCATTTCGCTGAAGAACACGCTCGTGTATGCCGCGGCCTCGGTGGTGCTGTGCGTCGTGGTGGCATGGCTGCTCGCGCAGCTGCTCTCGGCGCGGTTCGGCGCCTCGCGCCCCCTGCTCGTCTCGGTCTTCTCGCCGACCGTCATGCCCATGATCGCCGCGGCCAACATCTGGCTCTACTTCCTCGCGCCCCGGATCGGCCTCTTCGGCCAGCTCCTCGGCGCCATCGGCGTGCACGGCAGCAATCTCCTCGGCGAGCCCGGCAGCGCGCTCGGGGTGCTGGTCGCCCTCTTCGTCTGGAAGTTTGCGCCCTATTTCGCCCTGTTCATCATGGCCGGCCTGCAGGCCATCCCGCAGAGCGTGCGCGAGGCCCTGCGCACGGAGGACCCGACGGGCCGGTACGCCTTCCGCCGCGTCGTGCTGCCCATGCTGGCCCCGATGCTGGCCTTCGTCACAACCATGGCGCTGCTCTACTCGGTGGAGACCATCGACTCGGTGTACGTGCTGACCCAGGGCGGACCGAACAACGGCACAAGCCTCGTGATGTACTACCTCTACCAGCTCGGCTTCAACTACTTCTCCTGGGGGCCGGCCGCCGCCCTCTCGGCGCTGCTGATGGCCAGCCTGTCCACCCTGTCCGGCCTGTCCCTGATCGGGCTGGAGCGGAGGGCCTTCCATTGGCAGTGAGCCGGCGCCACCCCCTCACCGTCCTCGCCCTCGGCTTCGTCGCCGTCATCTGGGGCTTCCCGACCCTGTGGGTGCTCTATGCGACCTTCGCCTCGCCGCGGGGCGGCTTCACGCTCGGCAACCTGGCCGAAGCGTTCGCGTCCGCCCCCTTTGCCCAGTACGCCGTCAACACCGTGCTCATCGTGGGCGGCCTGCTGATCATGCAGACGATCTTCGGCGCCTTGGTCGGCTTCGTGCTCGCCCGCTACGACTTCCCGGGCAAGTCACTCATTACCGGCCTTTTCCTGCTGCAGATCGTGGTGCCGGTGTACGCCATCCTGATCCAGGAGTACGAGATCGTCCAGGGCCTGCACATGCTGAACACCAAGACCGGCATCATGCTGCCGTACCTGGTCTCGGGGATCGCCGTGCTGTCCTTTCGCCAGGCCTTCCGCGCCGTGCCCCGCGAGCTGGAGGAGGCCGCGCGGCTGGACGGCTACGACACCATCGGCGTGTTCCTGCGCGTCTACCTGCCGCGGGCCGTGCCCGCCGCCCTGGCGTTTGCCGTGATCTCGGTCACCTACCATTGGACCGACTTCCTGTGGCCGCTGATCGTCACGAACACGGCCAGCGCCCGCCCCATCGTGGTGGGCCTCGCCATGGTCGCGGAGGCCAGCGAGTCGGGGCTGCAGTGGAACCTGCTGGCCGCGGCCACAGCGATCGTGATCATCCCGGTGCTGGTGGTCTTCGCCTCCGGCACGCGCCGCATCCTGTCCGCGTTCGCCTCGACCTTCGACTGGTAGCGCCGCGAGGCGTGCGCCTCGCCCTCGATCCGGCCCCGCGGCACCCGTCCGGACGGGGCGGCCGGACGTCCTACCTGGCCGGCAGCACGGCCGCGGCCGCGGCACGGGCACGGGCGGCGACGGCGAAGGGGTCGAGCGACCAGAGCCCCGGGTCGAACAGCTCCACCGACGCCGGCCCGTCCCAGCCCGCCCCCGCGAGGCCGGCCAGGGTCGCCGCGATCGCGAGGCTGCCCTCGCCCGGCAGGCAGCGGTCCGCGTCGACCGCCTGCGAAGGCTCGACCCCGGGGCGCAGGTCGGCGAGGTGGACGATGGCCAGGCGGCCCGCCGCGCTGCCGCCGAGGCCGCCGCCGCTCAGCCCGAGGTGGAAGGTGTCGACCACGAGGTCGGCGTGCTCGCTGGCCGCGGCCACCTGCTCCGCTTCGGCCGGGCTGCGGACCGTGCTGTCCGCGAAGCCGAGAAACTCCACACCCATGCGCACCCCGGCGGCGCGGGCCAGGGGATCGAGGCGGGCGAGGGCCTCACTCGCGCGCTGCAGCCGGTCCGGCCGCGCCGCGGCCTCGGCCGAGCGCGCGGGCACCACGATCACGTGCGGGCAGCCGAGGGCCGCCGCCCACTCCGCCTGGCGGCGGAAGGACTCCCCGGCTGCCGGGCCCGGGAGGTCGAACCCCTCCACCGAGTTGACACTGAGCGTCTGCAGCCCCGCGGCGGCAATCCGGGACGCCAGGGCCGCGGGCGTGGTCTCCGTGAAGAGGGCGGCCATGGCCGGCGCCCGCAGCTCGACCAGCGTGAAGCCCGCGCTGCCGGCCGCCTCCAGGGCCGCCGGCAGCGGTGTGGTCATGATGGTGGCGAGGTTCAGCCCCAGTCGCATTCGGTTGCTCTCCCCCTGTTGCCCCTTGCGCTGTCGTTGCGAAATCGGTTGCAGGGCATGGATCGCCGGCGCTTCAGGCGTGGAGCGACCCGCCCTCAAGCCCAGCCAGCCGCTGCCGCAGAAGCGTGCAGGCCGCGGGGGCGCCGGCCAGCATCGGGCCGCCGCCGAAGAGGTCGAACGCGGCGGTGCCGCTCCAGCCCGTGACCTCGCCCCCGGCCTCCGCGACCAGCAGGCACCCGGCGGCGACATCCCAGGGGTGCGGGCCGACGTGGACGACGGCGTCCGCCCGGCCGGCGGCGACCTCGGCGGTGGCCAGGGCCCCGGAGCCAAGCATGCGGAGGGTCGCCCCCTGGCGATCGACGAATGCGGCCAGCTCGGGCAGTCCCGGCCAGGGCTTGCCGCCCGGCAGCTCGCAGAGGACCAGCCCGCCGGAGATTCCGGCCGGGCGCCGCTTGACGCGCATGGTGATGCCGTTCAGCGTCGCGCCGCGCCCGCGGACGGCGAGGAAGCGCTCCCCCCGGTACGGGTCGACGATGGCGGCGGCGACGGCGCGCCCCGCGTGCAGCACGGCCAGGGAGGAGCACGCGATCGGCAGGCCGTTGGCGTAGTTCGTCGTGCCGTCGACCGGGTCGACGACCCACTGCCAGGGGCCGCCGCCGCTGGTTCCGGCCTCCTCGCCGAGAAAGGCGTGGTCGGGGAAGCGCGCGGCCACCATGCGCCGCATCTCGGCCTCGATGGCCCGGTCGACGGGCGTGACGAGGTCGTGGGGGCTCTCCTTCGGGTTGGCCTCCAGCGGCCGGGCCAACCCGGCGCGCATTTCGGCCTCGGCCAGGGTCGCCATGGACTGGAGCAGGTCGACAATGGCCGCGACGGGGGCATCGGGCATCTCCACGCTACCGTCCTCCGCAGAAACCGCTTTCACGCGGTGGCTTCGCCGCAGTGGGCGCAGGTCCTGTCCCCACCGTCACCCCCGCGGCTCGCGGTGCCCTGAGATCGCGGTGTACTGTGGACGGCATGGTGCACCTGCCGCCGGACCTGGTGCCCGTCGAGCTCGCCGAGAGGGTGAATCGCTTCGCCGTGCGGGCGCGCGCGCAGGCGGGCGGCGCGCCCCTGTACCTGCACCTCGCCAACTCCGGCCGCATGCGCGAGTTGCTGCTGCCCGGGGCCCTCGGCCTGGCCGATCTGCGGGCCGCCCCCGGCCGTCGGACGGACGGCAGCCTCCTGCTGGTCCGCGGCGCCGGCCGCTGGGTCGGCCTGGACGCGCACCTGCCCAACCGCCTGTTCGCGGCCGCCCTTGCCGCGGGGGAGCTGGCGCCGTTCCGTGGTGCCGTCTCCTGGCGGGCCGAGGTGCCGGCAGCCCATCCAC